>NZ_JBIPCR010000008.1:0-283528 GCF_044007335.1 Flavobacterium sp. FlaQc-48
GTTACGCACCCGTGCGCCGGTCTCTAAATCCGAAGACTTATACCCCTCGACTTGCATGTGTTAAGCCTGCCGCTAGCGTTCATCCTGAGCCAGGATCAAACTCTTCATCGTATATTGTTTGCTTGATCACTCAAGCTATTGTTATTCGAATCAGTCTCTATCGGTTCTTTTCAATCTCTCGATTATCTTACTCTTTATTCTTTTGCCTTAACATCTCTGTTAAAGCGGCTGTCAATTCAATATGTCTACGAACGTGTATTTCTTTTTGTCTTTCGCTTGTCTCTCAAAGCGGGTGCAAAAGTAGAAAACTTATTTCTAACTGGCAAATGTTTTTTGAAGTTTTTTTAAAGAAAATCTCTTTTCTTTTTTCTCCTAAACCTTACCAATCTATCAATGAACTTTCCGTGTTTTGCGGGGTGCAAATGTAACATCTGTTTTCAAATCTCACAAGCTTTTTTAAATCTTTTTTTGAAAATATTTTTTCGTTTTGATTCCTAATGCTTGTCAGTATTTCAGGGAACGTCTATCGCTCTTGCGGGTGCAAAAGTAGCCCCTTTATTTACATCTGCAAGCTTTTTACTTATATAATTCACACCTTTTTTAAAACTTTTTCTTAACACTCTGATAACACAAACCTTAGCTTTTGAGCTTTTTTAGTGTTTTTAAGAATTTTCTGATATCCATTGTGCTTTTCGTAATTTACAGTTTTACTAACAGCCCACTTTTAAAGACTTCACAACTCTTTGACTTGTTTTATAACAACCCCTCAACATTCTTTCCAACTGCTCCTCACTTGCCCTTACCCTGCCTTAAAGACTCAAAACTTATTTCGCAGCGCTTTCAAAGTACATAAAACCTCTTCCTTATACATTATATAAAGAACAGCTGTTCTAAAAACCACTGCCCTAGCCCCGATAGTAGTGGAAATCCTTTTGTGCCGGGGTTCGGCACAAAAGATTGAAACGAATAGCGGGATTAGCTCCTGAATCAAACCCCAAAAAAACCAACCCTGCCCTGCCACACCAAAAGGAACATATATATAGGTATACGCATAAAACAAAAAGATGCCAGGTTTTTAAAACCAACAAGTCATAGATACCAATGTAGACTTATATATAATACCACTTAAATTATACTTACCAGACAATAAAACAAAAACACTTCGAAAATTCAATGATTGAATTATTGACATTCCCTTATATACAAGAGTAAAAATTGCAATTGAAGTTAATTACAAAATCAGTCTTAACATATTATAGCATAAACATGAATATATATATTGTATGTATTTTTGTAATGCGTTATATTTGCATTCACAAAATTATAAACAATGATTAAGATTACTTTACCCGATGGGTCAATTAGAGAGTTCGCTTCAGGCGTAACTCCGATGGAGGTTGCTAAGAGCATTAGTGAAGGATTTGCAAGAAACGTGATTTCTGCTTCTTTTAATGGTACAACAATAGAAACCGAAACTCCATTGACGACCGACGGTAGTCTTATTTTATATACCTGGAATGATGCGGAAGGCAAAAAAGCTTTCTGGCATTCGACTTCGCACGTAATGGCACAAGCGCTTGAGGAATTGTACCCTGGAATTAAATTGACTCTTGGGCCTGCAATCTCAAACGGTTTCTATTATGATGTAGATTTTGAAGATCAAAAGATTACTGATGCTGATTTCAAAAAGATCGAAGATCGTGTTCTTGAGATTTCAAGAGGAAAACATGAGTTTAAAATGCGTCCGGTTAGCAAAGCTGATGCTTTAGCGATGTATAAAGATAATGTTTACAAAACTGAACTGATTTCAAACCTTGAGGACGGAACAATTACTTTTTGTGATCACGCTACTTTTACTGATTTATGCCGAGGTGGACATATCCCGAATACCGGAATTATCAAGGCTTTTAAAATCATGAGCGTTGCCGGTGCTTACTGGAGAGGTGATGAAAAGAACAAACAGTTGACCCGTGTTTACGGAACTTCTTTCCCAAAACAAAAGGACCTTACTGAGTATCTTGAACTCCTGGAGGAAGCGAAACGCCGTGACCACCGTAAATTAGGCAAAGAACTTGAATTGTTCGCTTTCTCTCAGAAAGTAGGACAAGGTTTGCCTTTATGGCTACCTAAAGGTGCAGCACTTAGAGATCGTTTGGAGCAATTTTTAAAGAAAGCTCAGAAAAAAGCCGGATACGAACAAGTCGTTACTCCACATATTGGTCAAAAAGAACTTTATGTAACTTCTGGTCACTATGCAAAATATGGCGCTGATAGTTTTCAGCCTATACATACTCCTGCTGAAGGTGAAGAGTTTTTATTGAAACCCATGAACTGTCCTCACCACTGTGAGATCTACAACGTAAGACCCTGGTCATACAAAGATTTACCTAAGCGTTATGCTGAATTTGGTACTGTATATAGATATGAGCAATCTGGTGAACTACATGGTTTAACCCGTGTTAGAGGTTTTACTCAGGATGATGCACATATTTTTTGTACTCCGGAGCAATTAGACGAAGAGTTTAAAAAAGTAATTGACCTTGTACTTTATGTATTTGGTTCGTTAGGTTTTGAAAACTTTACTGCTCAAATTTCGTTGAGGGATCAGGAAAACAGAGATAAGTATATTGGCTCTGATGAGAACTGGGAGAAAGCTGAGAACGCGATTATCAATGCTGCAGCTGATAAAGGTCTGAATACTGTTGTAGAATATGGTGAGGCTGCTTTTTACGGTCCGAAGCTTGACTTCATGGTTAAGGATGCTTTAGGAAGACAATGGCAATTAGGAACTATTCAGGTTGATTATAATCTTCCTGAGCGTTTTGAATTAACATATAAAGGTGCTGATAATGAATTACATCGCCCTGTTATGATTCACAGAGCTCCTTTTGGATCTATGGAACGTTTTATAGCAATTTTACTAGAGCACACCGCAGGAAATTTCCCACTTTGGCTGATACCGGAACAGGCTATAATCTTGTCTTTGAGCGAGAAATACGAAATATATGCTAAAAAAGTTTTAGATTTGCTAGAAAATCACGAAATTCGCGCCCTAATTGACAACCGAAGCGAGACAATTGGTAAGAAAATTAGAGATGCTGAGATGCAAAAAATACCATTTATGCTGATTGTGGGTGAGGAGGAAGAGAAAAACGGAACTATTTCTATTCGTCGTCATGGTCAAGAAGGAAAAGGGAATATTACAGTTACAATTGATGAATTTGTCGCTATTGTAAACGAAGAAATAAAAAAGACATTAAAAGTTTTTACAGTTTAACTTAAATTATAAAGTCATAGCAATAAGAAGCAACAGAGGTTACCAACCTCGAGTAGAAAAAAAAGATGCACACAGAATAAACAATAATATTCGTGGTGTACAAGAAGTAAGGTTAGTAGGCGAGAACATCGAACCGGGTGTATTTAAGCTTGCAGAAGCTTTGCGCCTAGCAGATCAATTTGAATTGGATTTGGTTGAGATTTCGCCAAATGCTGAGCCACCGGTTTGTAAAATCATGGATTACAAGAAATTTGTTTACGAACAAAAGAAACGTGATAAGGTTTTAAAAGCTAAGTCTACACAAGTTGTAGTAAAAGAAATTCGATTTGGTCCTCAGACAGATGAGCATGATTATGAATTTAAAAGAAAGAACGCTGAGAAATTCTTAAAAGAAGGAGCTAAATTAAAAGCTTTTGTTTTCTTTAAAGGTCGTTCTATCATTTATAAAGATCAGGGACAAATTTTATTGTTGCGTTTGGCTACAGACTTAGAAGAACATGGTAAAGTAGAAGCTATGCCGGTTTTAGAAGGAAAGAGAATGATTATGTTCATTGCTCCGAAGAAAAAGAAATAAGTCTTAAAGTTACAAGTCTTAAAGTCAAAAGTCATAAACTGGCTTTTGACTTTTGACATTTAAACTTTCAGACTAAGATATAAGTAAGTAAGAATAAATTAAAACACTAGGAAAAATGCCTAAAATGAAAACAAAATCTAGCGCCAAGAAACGTTTCAAAGTTACTGGTTCTGGAAAGATTAAAAGAAAGCATGCTTTTAAAAGTCACATCTTGACTAAAAAATCTAAAAAACGTAAATTAGCTTTGACACACTCAGCGCTAGTTCACTCTACAGATATGAAAAGCATCAAACAACAATTAAGAATTATCTAATATAAGTCGAAAGTAAAAAGTCATAAAGTTTAAAAGTCAACAGCTGACTTTTGACATTTGACTTTTAAACACTTGACTAGAGAATTTCTTTAGGTTAAAAAATTATTTATATAACCTTGGAGTACGGCTTTTAAGTTCCTTTGATTCAATTCAGGGCGCCTGCTACAAAAACACATTAAAATTATGCCAAGATCGGTAAATTCAGTTGCTAAAAGAGCAAGAAGAAAAAAAATAATGAAGCAAGCCAAAGGTTTCTTTGGTAGACGTAAAAACGTTTGGACAGTTGCTAAGAATGCGGTAGAGAAAGCGATGAGCTACGCTTACCGTGACAGAAAACAGAATAAAAGAAATTTCCGTGCTTTATGGATCCAACGTATCAACGCTGGAGCCAGATTAGAAGGAATGTCTTATTCTCAATTCATGGGGAAAGTTAAAGCTAACGGAATCGAATTGAACCGTAAAGTTCTTGCAGATTTAGCTATGAACCACCCAGAAGCTTTCAAAGCAATACTTAATAAAGTAAAATAAACGTTTTATAAACTCAATTTAGATTACTTACTTATCATAAAGAAACCATTCGTTACGACGAATGGTTTTTTGCTTTTACTCCTATTTTTAAAATAGTGATTTCTGAAAATTGAATTTAAAAATTACATTTGTACAAACGAAATATCTTCATGTTTACAAGTCTCCTTCAACATATAGAAAAATTTACAACATTAGAACCCTCAGAAATTGATACTCTGGAATCTTGTTTAAGTTTATCCAGCATCAAAAAGAAAGAACACCTATTAAAAGAAGGCCAGGTTTGCCACACTATGTACTTTATTGTAAAAGGTTGTATGCGACAATACATCATCAACTCCAGAGGAAGCGAACAAACACTTCAATTTGGAATTGAAAATTGGTGGATGACTGATTATCTCAGCTATTACAACCATGTGCCATCCCACTTTTATATTCAGGCTGTTGAGAACACGGAGGTTATTGGAATTGAAGAGGCTATTCTTGAATCACTATTAATCCGGATCCCTAAACTGGAACGTTACTTTAGGATTGTATCTCAAAAATCGTTTGGTGCTGCACAAATGCGCATTAAATTTATGTTTACCATGTCGGCAGAAGAAAGATATCACCATTTTAATGATCTGAATCCCGAATTTGTTCAGCGCGTTCCACAATACATGCTTGCCTCCTATCTGGATTTCTCTGCAGAGTTTATGAGTAAAATTAGAGCTGGTAAGATCTAACCTCATTTCTTGAAGTAGTTCAAGTTTTTTAATGCTGATATCCCTGACCTTTGTATCAAACTTTAAAAAACAATTAAAATGAAATCAAGAATCGTTATTCCAACTGTTGCACCTGAAGCTTATCAGGCTCTAATGAATTTAGAGAAATACATTTCTACTACTTCACTTACGCCTGTTCATAAAGAATTAATTAAAATTCGTGCCTCGCAAATAAACGGTTGTGCTTATTGCATTAATATGCATACTGCTGATGGCAGGAAACACGGAATCACCGAGCAGAAAATATACTTACTGAATGCTTGGCGTGAAGCTGATGTTTACACCGAAGAAGAAAAAGCAATTTTAGCCCTAACGGAACAAGTAACTTTAATCTCCAATCATGTTTCGGATGACGTGTATCAAAACGCTGCGAATTTATTTGATGAAAAGTATCTTGCCGAAATCATTCTCTTAATCATTACCATAAATTCATGGAACAGACTTGCAATAACAACAGGCATGAGAGCTGTCTGAATTACACAGACTAATCTTACGATTGTATCACAAGAAACCCCTCTATTTAGAGGGTTTTCTTGTATATACCTGTAAAGCATAATCAAAGGCTAAAGAACGAAACAAATCCACAAAATACCGTATTTATACTCTTTTTTTAATGGTAAATTTCTTTATTTTTGGCGCATGATACCAACAAGACTAAATTTATATTTCTCTATACTTTTTATCTTTTTATTGCTTTTATCCTGTCAAAAAAAAGACATCATTACCGTAAAACAAAAGAGTACAAAAGCTGAAGTTGAAAAACTTATTATCATTGCAGATCGTTTTTACGACAATAAAGAGTATGACAGTGCTTTTTCCTACTACAACAAAGTAAAGTTCATTTGCAATCCGGTTACAGATGCCGAAAATTATGTTACTGCACTTGATCGCATGGCAGATATCCAACAAACCTATGGCGACTATACTGGCAGCGAATCTACTGTTACTGAAACTTTAGCCTATTTAAAATATATAAAAGATCCAAAATATGCCTGGGATACATACATAATTCTTGGAATCAATTATGTTAACACTTATGATTATAAAAACGCATTATTCTATTATAATGAAGCTTTAAAGCTAAAAACAACAGAATGGCAAAAACAAACTGTCAAAAGCAATATCGCTTTTGCATACATGGAACAGAAAAAATACGAAGAGGCTATTCAAATTTTTCTTCCTTTAACAACCAATAAAACAATACAGGAATTCCCGGAAGATCATGCAAGGGCACTGGACCATATTGGATATTGTTATTTCAAAATAAACGACCCTAAAGCGCTTTCCTATATGCAGAAGGCTTTAAAAATAAGATCTGAAATACAACATAATCGGGGAATTGGCACAAGTTACCATCGTCTTGCACAATTTTATATAAATAAAAATCCTTCTCTCGCTAAAAAATTCATGAAGCTTAGTTATGAAAAATTTACTATTGTAAATAATATAGATGACAGAATGCTATCTTTAAAACTCCTGATTGAGAATAGCTCTGACGGAGAATTAAAGAAATACTCTACCATATATGTGAATCTAGTTGACAGTATCTTTGAAGTAAGACAGAAAGCTAAAAATCAATTTGCTAAGATTAAATACGACTCTAAAAAAGAAAAGGACGAAAATTTAAAACTTAAAACTCACAGGGCAGAAAACGAATTACAGTTAGAAAAGCAAAAAAACAGAAACATCATTTCGTATATCATTATTGCATTAAGTTTAAGTTTGATTATAGTACTCTATTTCTATTTAACTTCTAAAGGAAACAGAGAAAAAATTGAAGCTACCTATAAGAGTGAGACTCGAATTGCAAAAAAATTACATGATGAATTAGCAAACGACATTTATCACACTATGGCTTTCGCCGAAAATAAAAACCTCTCTTTATCTGAAAACAAAGAGCAATTAATACAAAATCTGAATGTAATATATTCCAGAACACGAGATATATCAAAAGAGAACAGTCCAATTATAACTTCAGAGAAATATACTCTTTATTTAAAAGAAATGATTGCCGGCTTTAATACTCCGGATATTAATCTTTTATTAAATGGAATAGAAGCTATTTCATGGAAAGAAATTGAAGAAAACAAAAAAATAACCGTTTACAGAGTATTACAGGAACTACTTGTAAATATGAAGAAGCACAGCAGTGCTTCATTAGTTGTTATTACTTTTAAAACAACAGACAAAAATGTTATTGTTACCTATTCCGATAATGGAAAAGGTATAGACCCTAATACGATATCTATTAAAAATGGGCTCCATAATGTAGAAAACAGGATTCTGGCTATAAAGGGAAAAATTGATATTGATTCCTCTGTTGGTAAAGGATTCAAAGTCTTTTTCGAATTCCCTTTATAAAATGAAAAGACCTTTATATTTTTTTCACAATAAAGTACTTTTAAAATGCCTTATAATAGTTTTATCACTATTACTGGGAAGTGCCCTGTTTTTATTAAAATCTTATAAAGGTGAAACTCATTTCAAAATAAAAAAAAGAGATACTTTTTCTGAAATTAACAGGCTTACAGATATTGGCGATGTATTTTATGATCACTTTAAATATGATAGTGCATTTATTTATTACAATAAGGCTCAGTTAATTTGTGACCCTAAAATAAATCCAACTGAATATGTATATGCCTTATCAAGTATAGCCGAGCTTCAACAACAGCAGGGCAATTATATTGCGAGTGAAGCAACAGTTACAGAGACATTACCCTATTTAAAATATATAAAAGATCCTATGTATTCCTGGCTTATATATAATACACAAGGAATAAATTATACCAATAATGAAGATTACAACAATGCTATTATTTACTTTAGAAAAGCCATTAAGCTAAAAACAAATACCTGGAGAAAATGCATGGCACTAAACAATTTAGCTATTGTTTACATTCATCAAAAAAGATATTACGAAGTAAAAGAATTATTGGAGATGCTATCGTTACAAAAAAACATCTCAAAATTTAATGTACCCAATAATATTGAATATGCTTTTACAGTAGACAATCTGGGCTATTGCTATTACAAACTGGGTGATTCCAGGGCATTAAATTGTTTTTACGAAGGATTAAAAATAAGACATCAGCTCAAAAGCACTGATGGACTTACGGCCAATTATATTCATCTTTCATTTTTTTTCCAAAAAACCAACCGGGCACTGGCCGAAGCCTATGCACTGGAGGGATATAAAACAGCTGCCAAAATTAAATCTGTTTCCGGGCAGATTAACACTTTAAACCTGATCATCAAATCCAGTGAGGGAGATGTGCTAAAAAAACATGCATTAGAATATATTCAACTTAATGACAGTATGGATATCACCAGAAAAAAGAGCAAAAATCAATTTGCAGACATCAAGTATACCTTTAAAAAAGATAAAGAAGAGAATTTGCAACTCAAAGCACAAAAAGCAGAAAATGAATTACAACTGGAAAGACAAACTACACGAAATATTATCTCATATATCATAATTCTATTTATAATTATCCTGATTACTTTACTTTGCTTTTACTTAACCTCAAAAAGTACAAAAGAAAAAAACGAAGCGATTTATAAAAGTGAAATACG
Organism: Flavobacterium sp. FlaQc-48; assembly: GCF_044007335.1. Lineage (NCBI taxonomy): Bacteria > Pseudomonadati > Bacteroidota > Flavobacteriia > Flavobacteriales > Flavobacteriaceae > Flavobacterium > Flavobacterium sp. FlaQc-48. The sequence goes on from NZ_JBIPCR010000008.1 coordinate 9,030, forward strand.
AATATCTAAAAAATTGCACGATGAACTTGCCAACGATGTGTATCAAACCCTGACTTTTGCTAAAAACAGAGATATTGAATTAACGGAGAATAAGGAACAATTATTAAATAATTTACAGCTCATATATTCACGAACCAGAAATATTTCGAGAGAAAACGCTACGATTGAAACAAATGAAAAATATACCGCTGCATTAAAAGAAATGATCAACGGATTTAATACTCCCGATATTAATCTTTTATTAAGCGGAATAGAAACGATTGCCTGGAATAAAATCGAAGAGAATAAAAAAATAACTGTTTACAGAGTACTACAAGAACTGCTTGTAAATATGAAAAAACACAGCTATGCCCCATTAGTTAGCATAAGCTTTAAAAGAGCAGACCAAAATATAATCATTAATTATACCGACAATGGAAAAGGTACCGATATTAACACCATAACTTTAAAAAATGGGATTCATAATATTGAGACCCGTCTTTTAGCTATCAAGGCTACAATTGATATAGATTCTGCTCCTGAAAAAGGATTTAAAGTCTTTTTAAAAATTCCGTTACAATAATGAAAAAGACGTTCGTGACTTCTCAGAAAAAAACAATTCTAAAGTATCTTTTAGCAGTTCTGACGATTTTGATATTGGTCAGCTCAATCTATTTATTGAAATCTTCCAGAAATGAACCCGAGAATAACGCAATACATACCAAAGCCGAAATAAGAGGCCTTTTTGTTAAAGGCGATAAACATTATGATAAGTTGCTGTTTAACCAAGCGTATTATTATTATAATAAGGCACAATCACTCTGCGACACTCATACACAATATATAGATTTTGTCTACGCTGTTAACTGTATGGCTGATATTGAACAAATACAAGGCGATTATATTGCCTGCGAATTGTTGCTAATGAAAACACTTCCTTATTTACCAAAAATAAAGAAACCAAGATTTACGGTGAATGTATATGAATCATTTGCTGCTAATTATTATTACAAATATGATTATAACAATGCGCTCTTATATCTTACCAAAGCATTACATCTCAAAATAAGCAGTTATAGAAAAATTATAATTCTAAACAGTATTTGTCAAATATATGTGAGGCAAAAAAAATTCAAATTAGCAGAAAGTATATTGATTCCCTTATCAAAAATTAAATATATCTATAAGAATAACCCAGTCATAAATGATGCTGAATATTCGAGAATATTAGATGATCTGGGAATTTGCTATCAGGCGCAGCGAAAACCGGAGGCATTAGATTGTTACAAAAAAAGCGTAAGATTAAAACTACGAATAAAAGACGATTTTGGACTGTTATACAATTATATGCACATTGCGGAATATTATCAGGAAAGCAATCATGCTTTAGCTGTTTCTTATGCAAAAAAATCACTTGCATTAGCAATTAGATTTAATGATGCGGTAAACAGACTTCAAAGCTTAAAAATTCTTAGTAAAACCAGTCATGGAAATGAATTAAAAAAATATTCTTCAAATTTTATTAAACTCGCTGACAGCATAGAAAATTCCAGACAAAAATCTAAAAATCAGTTCATTAACATAAAATATAATTTTCAAAATGACAAAGATGAAAATTTTCAACTGAAAGCACAAAAAGCAAAAAAAGAGTTACAGCTAGAAAGGCAAAAAAGAAGAAATATTATATCCTATATAGCAATTGTATTAATTCTGGCAGCAATTACTTTTATATACTTCAGACTAACATCTAAGGGAAAGAAGCAAAGAAATGAAGCTATTTATAAAAGTGAGATACGAATATCTAAAAAATTACACGATGAACTCGCCAATGATGTTTATCAAACAATGGTTTTTGCTAAAAACAAAGAACTTGAAGTAGGCGAAAACAAAGAACAATTATTGAACAACTTACAAAACCTATATTCGCAAGCCAGAAACATTTCTAAAGAAAACAGTAAAATTGTAACGGATGAAAATTACACCACTGCATTAAAAGAAATGATCTCAGAGTTTAAAACCCAAAACATACATCTTTTAATAAATGGAATGGAAACCCTTTTGTGGAATGAAATCGACAAAAATAAAAAAATAACTATCTACAGAATATTACAGGAACTACTTGTAAACATGAAAAAACACAGTCATGCTACATTAGTTGGCATTACTTTTAAAAAAACAGAAAAGAATATTCTTATTACTTATACGGATAACGGAAAAGGTGCTGATATCGAAAATCTAACTTTACGAAACGGATTATATAATGTTGAAAATCGAATTTTGGCAATAAAAGGAATAATTGATATTGACTCGGCACCAGACAAGGGATTTAAAGTCTTTTTTAAAATACCCCTATAGCAATGAAAAAGATAATACATTCTTTAAGCGACAAAACATTTTTACGGTGTATCATCGTAATTCTTTGTATTTTAATAGGAAATACAATATTCCTTTATATATCCCCTAAAAATAAAACACAATTAAATATAAAGAAAAATGATAATTCAGCCGAAATAAAAAAGAACATAGCAAAAGCTGACATTTTATTTGACAAATCCAGTTATGACAGTGCTTATCTATATTACAAAAAAGCCATCATATTATGTAATCCGATCGAAAAATATGTAGACGATTATGCCTACTCAGAATTATCAATAGCAAATCTTTATCAGAACATTAACAATTACACGGCCTGCGAAGAATCCATAGCAAGATTGCTGCCGTATTTAAAAAAAACTACTAAACCTAAATTCACTTATAATACTTATACAATCCTGGCTTATAATTATTACTTTACTTATGATAACTATAATGCAATCTTATATCACAAAAAAGCACTAAAACTCGCCCCGACTCCATTTAAAAAAGTAGAAATTTTAACTGATCTGGTTCTTATTTATGAAACACAAAAAAAATACAAGGAAGTAATTGACATTTTAGAACCTTTGGCACTAAGAAAAATCAAACATGAAACTGATTCAACAAAAACAGACCATGCTTATTCTTTATTATTAAACGTCTTAGGTTATAGTTATCATAAACTTGGAAACCCCAAAGCATTAGATTGTTTCAAAAAAAGCCTTGAAATACAATTGAGATTAAATCAGCAATATGAATTGATGAGCACCTACGGTAATCTTGCAATGTTTTACTCAAAAAAAGACGCAAGACTATCTAAAATGTACAGTAAAAAACAATACACTTCTGCGTGTATCGCTAATTCCCCCTCCTTTAAAGCAAATTCTCTAGCCCTTTTAATAGGGAAATCTGAAGGAGAAGAGCTCAAAAAGTATTCTAAAGCTTATATAAAAATAATTGACAGCATTCTAACAGACATAAAAAATAATAAAACACAACTCTCGGTAATCAAATATAAATCTAAGATTGATAAAGACGAAAATTTAAAACTCAAAGCGGAGCAAATAGAAAACGAATTACAATTAGAGCAACATAAAAACAGAAATATTATATCTTACATTGTAATCACTATTATCATAGACCTTATTTTATTCCTTTCTCTTTACTTAATCTTAAAAGGGAAAAAAGAAAAAAAACAAGCAATTATAGAAAGTGAAATGAGGATTTCTGATCAACTGCGTAATGAACTGACAAGAGAAGTTTACAACACATTGATTTTTGCAAAAAACAAAGATTTTGAAAATGCAGAAGATAAAGATCAACTTTTAGATAATTTAGAAAATATCTATTCTCAAACCAGAAATATTTCTAAAGAAAATAGTACGATTATAACAGACGAAAATTATCTTAATGAACTAAAAGAAATGATATCCGGTTTTAAAACGCAAAACCTCAATTTATTGACAAATGGTTTAGATACTATTAACTGGAATAAAATCAATAAAAACAAAAAAATAATTGTTTACCGCGTATTTCAGGAGTTGTTTCAAAATATAAAAAGATACAGCAACCCAACTTTGATTGTAACTTCGTTTAAAATAATCGAAAAAAATATTACCGTCATAGTTAGCGATAATGGGACTGGAACCAAAAATGACAGAATAATTTTAGAAAATAGTATTCAAAATGTGGAAAACCGTATTAAAACAATAAATGGAACTCTTAATTTTGACAATAGTATAGAAAAGGGTGTTAAGTTAATTTTTACTTTTCCTTTATAAATAATAGAATATGTTTCAGAAAGTTTTAGTTGCCGAAGATTTAGACAGCATTAGTATCGCAGTTATTCAAGTACTTGAAGACCTGAAAGTTCCTACAATACATCATGTTAAATATTGTGACGATGGATTATTAAAAATTAAAAAAGGATTGGTAGACAATGAACCATACGATTTATTAATTAGCGATTTATCCTTTAAATCAGATCACAGAAAAATAAATTTAGCTTGTGGAGAAGATCTTATTGAAGCCGTAAATGAGGTTCAGCCTAAAATAAAAAAAATAGTTTTTTCGATAGAAGACAAATCCTATCGTATAAAAACACTTTTTAATGATTTGGGAATTAATGCCTATGTCTCTAAAGGAAGGAATAGCATTAATGAATTGCGAAGAGCCATAGAAGGAACTTATAGAAACGAAGAAAAAATACTTTCTTCTGATCTTTCTTTTAGTTTTAACGATAAGGCTTTAATTGAAATTGAATCTTACGATATTTCAATTTTAAAACTTTTGGCTCAGGGCTATATACTGGAAAACATAGCGAGCGAATTTAAAGCTTCGTCTATAACGCCAAACGGAACAAGTAGTATAGAGAAAAGAATCAACAAACTGAAAATATATTTTAAAGCAAACAACAATGTACATTTAATTGCAATTGCGAAAGACTTTGGGCTGGTTTAACTTTAACATCTCTTTACGGATTCCCGTAAGGAAATCTCTTTTTATAGATTTAAGTTTGTGTAGAATCTATTAACCAACTAATGAGGACCAAAAATAAAATTAGTTTTGAAAAGAATTTTCAGCAGAAATTCATTTCAAAAGTTAATACAACTAACAACAAGATTATTATGAAAACAATGCTACTATGTGTTTTCCTTTCTTTAAGCTTCGCTTTTGTTTCAGAAAAAACCGGATGGCTCGAAGTAGACTGGAAAATCATTTTTATCCCCGCTCTTTTAGTTTTACAAATTATCATTATAGGAACTGCTTTAAAAAACAGATACAAAAAGCATTAATAACACTTCCTCCACAGAAACTTACACAAATATGAAAAGTATTTTACTATTATTTTTTGTTTGGCTATTATATTACATTCGTTTAGTTTTAATATAATGTAAAAAAGATGCCGTTAAAAAACATTATTCAAACAGAAAAAATGCATCTTAAAAAGTTTTCTGTTTTTTAATAAAAATAGAATTCCATTGAATTAGTGCCGAATTCTGAAATGCTTATATTTGGATTTTAAATACAGCATGAAATATCTTTTAAATTTTATTTTACTTTTTTTTACCGTACTTTCCTTTTCTCAAACTAAAATCCTATCCTGGAATTTAGAAAATTTTGGAAAATCAAAATCTGAATCTGAATTAAACTTTATTGCCAATACCATTCTTGATTACGATATTATCGCAATTCAGGAAGTTGTTGCGGGATATGGCGGGGCACAAGCTGTTGCAAAACTTGCTTCAATTTTAAACGAGAAAGGCTCTAAATGGGATTATAGTATCAGTAATCCAACAAGTGGCAGCAGTTATAAAAAGGAACGATATGCATTTATCTGGAAAACCGGCAAAGTAAAACTAAAAGGAAATACCTGGTTAGAAAAAAAATATCATTTAGAAATTGACAGGGAACCCTACTTTGCTACATTCGAAATCAATAAAAGAACAATAACACTCGTTAATTTTCATGCTATTACTAAAAAAAAGCAACCTGAAACAGAAATAAAATACTTTAAGTTTTTACCCCTGGAATATCCAAACTTGAATTTAGTATTTATGGGAGACTTTAATTGCCCTCAATCCCACTCTGTTTTTAATCCGATAAAAAAAATGGGGTATAATGCCATTTTACAAAATCAAAAAACTACATTAAAAAAGCAATGTAAAGGCATCGATTGCCTTGCTTCAGAATTTGACAATATTTTTTATCAGCCAGGTTCTTTAAAATACCTTGAATCCGGTATCGTTTCTTTTTACAAAAATTTCAATTCACTGGAAGAAGCGAGAAAAATATCAGACCATATTCCAATTTGGTTTGAATTTTCTTTAAATTAACTTATGTTTTCAACTTTTTCTTTCTTGCAGCCGGAAATAAAACATTATTTAAAATTAAACGATAGCCAGGTGAGTTGGGGTGTAAATCTAAAACTGTAGGCGGATCTCCAACCTGATGTTGAAAATCTTCGGGGTCATGTCCGCCAAAAAAAGTAAACATTCCTTTTCCTTTTTCACCATGAATATATCTGGATTCCCCGTTTAGCTCGCAAGTCCCCATTATCAGAACATTACTTTTTATTAAGTTGGTATCAAATGATGTTGTTTGTCCCATAAAACCTTTCACTAATTGTGTATGATTTTGGCACAACATACTTGGAATCGGATCCCATTTTGCCGAAAATTCCATTAAAGAAAAATAATCTTTTTCCATGGGAACTTTGCGTTTTGATGTCATATCAATATCCGAAAACTCATATACTTCTGGTCGTCGTTCTAATGTAAAGTCTTTAAAAGCAAATGAATTGCCATAGTTTAATTTTGATTGATAATTTGAATCGCTCGCATCTCCGTCAAACATTGCTTCACAAATATCGACTCCGTCTGCAGCAAGAGCAATATCAAAACTATCTGTTGCAGAACACATTGCGAACATAAATCCTCCTCCAATAACAAAATCTCTTATTTTTTTTGCTACTGCACCTTTTTCTTGTGATACTTTGGCATAACCTAATTTTGAGGCCAAAGCTTCAGCATCCTTTTTTTGTTCTATATACCAGGGTGTATTTTTATAAGCCGAATAAAATTTTCCATATTGTCCCGTAAAATCTTCATGATGCAAATGCAACCAATCGTATAGCAGCAACTGATCACTTAAAACCTCTTCGTCATAAATGGGTGTAAACGGAATTTCGGCATAAGTCAGAACTAATGTCACGGCATCATCCCAAGGTTGTTTTCCTTTTGGGGTATATACTGCAATTTTAGGTGCTTTTTCAAGAATTACAGATTCCATATTTTGAGACGGACTTGAAATTTCATTTAAAATCGAAGCCTCTTCACTATCCGAAATAATTTCAAAGCTTACTCCTCTAATTTTGCATTCTTTACGAATTTCATCAGCATCAGGGAGTAAAAATGAACCGCCGCGATAATTAAGCAACCAACTTGCCTTATAATCTTTACTCAAACACCAATAGGTTATGCCATACGCTTTAAGGTGATTTTGTTGTGTCGTTTCATCCATCGGAAGAAGGATAAAAGAAGCTTTTGCGGTTAATGAAAGTAGAAATATGAAAATATAAACTAAACACTTATTCATTAGAAAATTATTTTAGTAAAGATATAAAGGAACCTTTAAAAAACACAATAGAAGTTTCTGTTTTATAAGTTCTTAAATGTTAAATAAAGATCTGATTTTATCCATTAAACCATGATAGCAAAATCAGGTATAAACCCCTATTTCATACATGCTTTAAATTGTTAAATTTGCTGTCCCAGATCATCAAACTAATCAATGAAAAGCCAAAGCCATGAAGTTTAATGATAGTAATAAGCAACCAAAGGGATTAAATATGATGCAAAAAATAGCTTTATGTGTACTTGTACTCACTATTATTTTGTACTATGTGTTATCAATTCAATTTTTAACAAGCTAAAAATTTTAAATTGTCAAAACTGCAATTTCATTTTGAATCGCATATACCACTAATCCGGCTATATTTCGGGATTCTGTTTTAAGTAGTAGATTATTACGATGCCCCTCTACAGTTCTTGGACTTAAATAAAGATGCTCCGCAATTTCTAAAGTTGTTTTTTGCTGGCAAATAAGTTGTAATATTTCTATTTCCCGTGGCGAAAGAAACCCGGTCTCTAAATTGCCTTTTGAAGTCTTACTTGAAATAATAGTTTCTTGTATCGTTTGTAAAACATTCTGATTGTAATGAAATCCTTTTTTCTCGACCTGATTAATCGTGTAAATAAGATCTTTGGGGGTTGTATTTTTGATTAAATAGGCCACTGCTCCAACCTGAATCATATTGGCTATAAACGATTTTGTATCGTAACTTGTTAAAGCAATAATCTTAATTTCAGGAAATGATTTCCGAATAATTTTTGTAGCCTCAACACCATTTAAGATGGGCATCTTTAAGTCCATGACAATTATATCCGGCTTGATCTCATCATTATTTAAATGAAACAGAAGTTCTTCTCCATTCGAAGCTTCGAAAACAATATCCATATTATCTTCTCTTTGCAATAAAAAAGAAATCCCTTTCCGGAATAAAACTTCGTCATCGACTAAAGCAATTTTAATAGCGGCATTCATTAGTTTTGTTTTTGGTCGTTTGGTTCGTCGAAATTACAAAATATGAAACAAAAAATAGCCGAAGAAGATTATTATATTGCTTAAAAAGTGATTTTCTTACCTTATTTTGGCTTAAAAAGTAAAAACAACTGCAATACCTTGTCCAATTTCAGAATCTATTTTAAGTGTTCCGTTTAAAAACGAAATACGGCTATCAATATTTTTCATTCCAAGACCTTTCTGATTTTCAGCATTCTTACTATCAAAACCTACTCCATTATCTTGGTAATAACAGGTATTTGAATGGTCTTCATTTTTAAAATTAATTCGAATTTCACTTGCTTTACCATGACGCAAAGAATTATTCATTAGTTCCTGTAAAACTCTGAAAACATGCAAGTGCCGGTCTATTTCTTTATCATCAAAATCAATCTCATTTTTATAAAAAACTTTGACCGATTTGCTGCTTTCAAATTCTCCACATAATTCTTCGACACCTGCATTAAGTCCAAATTTTTCAAAAACGGGCGGTAGTAAATTATGAGCTATTTTCCTTGAATTTTCTAAAGCTTTTGCCGTAAGGTTAATAATATTTTCTGTAATCTCGTTAGTCTCGGCATCTGTTAAATTTGGAGCAGAAAGCAAATGTGTATTCAGGGAAACAATGTTCAGTTTGGAACTAATATCATCATGCAAATCCTGAGCAATTCGTTTTCGTTCTTCTTCCTGTGCCACAAGAACAGCATGTAGCTGCTCTCTTTGCAGATAAATTTCCAGATCTCTTTTCTCTACTTCTTTCTGAATAATTTTTTTTCTGGAGAAATAAAAAAAAGCAACCAAAAAAACTGCAACAATCATGAAGAAACATGAAGTATATAAGATTATGGCAACAATCTCTTTTTCATAAACAGGGGTTCCACTCATACTCTGGTGTTAATTACTTTTTTAGATTTAAAACTTACTTTCCATTCATACAATATAAACAACTGATTCACAGCCACAAAAAAAGCATTTAGGTTCCATGTGATAAATTTAAGTTCAGTGCTTAAGCCAATAGTTAAATTGCCTACAAGAAATAATACAGTACTTGCTAATAAATAAATAATCAGGCCAACCGTAATATAATAGTATCTTTTTGTATCTATAAGCATATTGTATAAATAAATAAGAGCAAAAAAAACAACCAATAATGATGTTATTGCAATTTCAAGGAGGTTAAACTTAAAAAATAATTGAGGTTCACATAGATACTGAATAGCCAGTACAGACAAACCTGCGTAAATCGAAATGGTAACTATTTTTTTTTGGAAAGAATTTTGTAAAAGATTTTTATAAAAAAAACCTAATAAAAGAAACTGACCAACAAAATATAAATGAACCAGATAAAGATTGTTTATCTTAAAAAAAACCAGCACTTCCATTGCAAACTGTACAATTACCAGTAAAAAAAGGTAATAGTTATAAGTCTGAAAGGCTTTTCCAAATTTGGAAAAGCCTTTAGAATATAGTATAAAATTGATTATTAAAATTAAATAACCAAAATATGTAAAAAACAGATACAACATCTAGTTTGGTTAAAGTGGGCTTTCAGGGTCTCCGTTTGGCGGACACGGACGAGTAGCATCGTACACTACTTCATCATTTTCTAATTCGTTTCCTGATTTAAAAACATCTCTGTAAATACCTGTTTTTTTATCTAATTTAGTACCAACGAATAATAAAACCTGCTCACCGGCATTGTTAATACCTTTATAAGCCCTAACAGCATCAATGTCCTGATCTAATACCAGCTTTAACGTTTCTAAAGGAATTAAATAAGCATTTGTTTTATTTTTACCTTCTTCATTTTCTGCCGGAGCTTTACGATATTTATCTACCCATACTTTCGCTTCTGGCAGACCGACTTCAACACTTCCTAAGTTTTTTTCTTCAGACATAATTTAAATTTGTTTTTGGGTTAATGTTAATATATAATGTTTAGCTAAACTACTGAATTTTATAAAAAAAACACTACTATTTAAACATAAAAAAAACCTCATAAAGAGGTTTAATTGTTTTATTAAAATGGCACATCACTGTCGTCATCGTCATCATTTAAATTACTTCCAAAAGCTTCATTGGGCGATGGTAAATTTTTAGTTATAAAAGGATTATCCTCATGGTTCATTTTTGATGGTAAATCATCATAACTACCAGAAAAATCATCAAGGTTATCAAACTTACCAAGGTGTCCTATAAATTTCAATCGAATGTTTTCGATACCACCATTACGGTGTTTTGCGATCATGATTTCTGCCTGACCTGTAGTTGGTGACGCTTCATCATCATCCCATTCTTCAATTTTATAATATTCCGGTCGGTATAAAAACGACACAATATCAGCATCCTGCTCAATAGCTCCGGATTCACGAAGATCCGACAGCAAAGGACGTTTACTCGATCCACGCGTCTCTACCGCACGTGATAACTGAGATAGTGCAATTACCGGCACGTTAAGCTCTTTTGCCAGGGCTTTTAAGTTTCGGGAAATGGTAGAAATTTCCTGTTCACGATTTCCTCCTCCTTTATTATTTCCTCCGGCAGTCATCAATTGCAAATAATCAATGATGATAATCTTGATACCATGCTGCGAAACTAAACGACGGCATTTTGCCCTTAAATCGAAAATAGAAAGTGACGGTGTATCATCAATAAACAAGGGTGCTTTTTCTAAGTTTTTCACTTTGGTACTCAACATTTCCCATTCGTGAGGTTCTAATTTACCGGTACGCAATTTTTCTGATGACAATCCTGTTTCAGATGATATTAACCTGGTAATCAACTGAACCGAAGCCATCTCCAAAGAGAACAAAGCTACCCCATGCCCATACTGAATAGCGATATTTCTCGCCATCGAAAGTACAAAGGCCGTTTTTCCCATCGCAGGTCTTGCCGCGATAATAATTAAATCGCTGGGCTGCCATCCGGAGGTCAGTTTATCCAGATTATGAAAACCTGTTTCAACACCACTTAAACCTTCTTGTTTCGCAATTTCTTCAATCTTCTTTTTAGCCTGAAGAACCAAACTCTGAGCAGTTTCAGAACTACGTTTGATATTTCCTTGTGTTACTTCATACAGTTTTGATTCGGCCTGATCAAGCAAATCAAATACATCAGCAGTTTCATCATAAGATGCTTCGATAATTTCAGTCGAAATACGAATCAAACTTCTTTGAATAAACTTTTGAAGGATGATACGGGAGTGAAATTCGATATGCGCCGAAGAGGCAATTTTTTGCGTAAGCTGAATTAAATAAAAATCTCCTCCAGCCAATTCTAATTTACCATTTTTCTTCAACTGCGTTGAAACCGTCAATAAGTCAATTGGCTGTGTTTCTGTAAAAAGCTGAACGATTGCCTCAAAAATATATTTATGCGCCTCTTTATAAAAAGCATCCCCTTGCAAAATATCAATTACATCATCAACTCCTTTTTTATCAATCATCATCGCTCCAAGCACAGCTTCTTCTAAATCAAGAACTTGTGGAGGAAGTTTTCCTTTTTCTAAATTAATAATTGAGGGTTTATTTACCTTTGCGGGGTTTACACTTTTGAAATTTTCCATATGGCGAAAGTAGCGAAATTTAAAAAAAGAACGCTATTGAGTTATAACTATTAATTGTTTATAAATAAGATTATTTTGTTCATAACCAAAAAAAAATCCGAAACTGTAAGGCTTCGGATTTTAAATCATTTTACATGAATTTACTCTTTATACTCGCCCATATTACTGTATTTGTCCATTCTTTGGGCAATTAAGTCGGCTGTTGATAAGTCTTTCAATTCATTATATCCTTTGGTGATGTATTCCGCTACTGTTTTAAAAGTAGTTTCGCGGTCGTAATGCGCTCCACCTAGTGGTTCTGGTATTACATCATCTACTAATTTTTGTTTTTTCATGTCAGATGAAGTCAATTTTAAAGCATCTGCAGCACGTTCTTTGTACTCCCAGCTTTTCCATAAAATAGACGAACACGATTCTGGTGATATTACAGAATACCATGTGTTTTCTAACATATATACTTTATCACCAACACCTATTCCTAAAGCTCCTCCGGAAGCACCTTCACCAACAATAATGGTAATAATTGGCACTTTTAAGCGAACCATTTCAAAAATATTTCTGGCAATTGCTTCACCTTGTCCACGCTCTTCAGCTTCAAGTCCCGGGTATGCACCAGGAGTATCTACTAAAGTTAAAACCGGAATTCCGAATTTCTCTGCCATTTTCATCAAACGCAAAGCTTTACGGTATCCTTCCGGATTTGCCATACCAAAATTACGGTACTGACGTGTTTTAGTATTAAAACCTTTTTGCTGACCCACAATCATAAACGACTGACCGTTTACTTTTCCTAATCCGCCCACCATCGCTTTATCATCCTTAAAGTTTCGGTCTCCATGAAGTTCCAGAAAAGTATCTCCACAAATCGCTCTGATATAATCCAAAGTATAAGGTCTGTTTGGATGCCTTGATAATTGAACTCTTTGCCAGGCCGTAAGATTTTTGTAGATTTCTTTCTTAGTTTGTTCTAATTTTTTGTTGATTTCCTTGCAGGTTGGTGTTACATCAACATCAGATTCTTTTCCAATTATAACACACTTTTGTAACTGTTCTTCAAGTTCTTTTATTGGAAGCTCAAAATCTAAATATTCCATGGATTTTTGAATTTTGTTTGTAAATCGAACCGCAAATATAAAAATATTATATCATTGGTATAGTTAATTCGTGTTTAAAATATAAAAATGCAATTTAAAAATAAGGAAATTATTACACTTCTTTCTTATTTTTATAATGTTTAAAAACGCCATTTAAGATAACTGTAATCACAATTATCAAAGCGCCAATATAAAATTCCATACTCATTTTTTCTTTTCCTCCCAGAATAAAATAGGCCAGCATAATTCCGTAAACAGGCTCTAGATTAGTCGTTAACATTACCGTGTAAGGAGTTAATTTCTGCATTACTTTTACTGATGCCGTAAATGCATAAGCGGTACAAACCGAAGCTAAAACAAGCAAAAGAGCCCAATTATGGAGTGACATTGTAAAAAAATCAGCCGTGAATTTTCCTTGTATTAAAAAATAAACAGAAATAAAGAAAACCCCTGCCCCAAACTCATAAAATGTAATCACTGACGGATCGTGTTCTGTTATCAACTTACCGTTCATCAGGGTAAATAAGACCCCGAGAATAATTGCAGCAAGTGCATAATACATACCATGCAGGTACTTAACTTCGACCTGCATTATTAAAGCTAAACCGGCAATAATGATTAATCCGAAGAAAACCTCATACCACAGAATTTTTCTTCCATAAAAAAGGGGCTCTAACAAAGAAGCAAAAAATGCTCCTAAGGAAAATATCGACAATGTTATAGAAACATTCGAAACATGAATCGCCCGAAAAAAGAAAATCCAATGCAGGGCAATCAGTAAACCAACAAAAATTAATTTAGCAAAAGACTGTGCAGAAACTACAAATGATTGTTTTTTATATACTATAAAAGCAGCCAGAAAAACTCCGGCAAGAAGCATTCTAAACCAAACCAAATTTTCGGCATCAATGGTGATTAAAGCACCAAGAATAGCCGTAAAACCCCAGATAAAAACAATTAAATGAAGATTTAAATAACTTTTTAAATTATCGTTTCGCATTATGTAATAAGTAAACTGCCAGAATTCCGAAAACAATATTCGGGAACCAGACAGCTAATAAAGGTGAGAATGTAGATTTTTCGGCCAGTGTACCGAATATTTTATCAAAAAACACAAATGAAAAGGCAATTGCAATACCAATAGCTAAATTAGTTCCCATACCTCCACGGCGTTTCATTGAGGAAACAGCTACAGCAATAATGGTAAGAATGAAAGCTGAAACCGGTACACTGTACTTTTTATAAAGCACCACCAAATACGTATTGATATTTCCCGAACCTCTTTTTCGTTCTTTTTCAATAAAATCAATCAGTTTTCCAAGCGGAAGCGTTTCAGCAATATAAACTACAGGAGTCAAATCGGCTAATTCAAATTTGAAAGCCACGTTTTTTTCAGGTACTTTATCGATCTTATCATTTAATCCGCCAAGCGTTCTTTTCGTATAATCATATAAAACGTAGATTTTCTTTTTGGGGTCCCATTTTATACGACTGGCAGTGATTTTATAGGTTAACTTTTCACCTTCAAAATGTTCTAAAGTGAAGTTAAAAGCGGTTTTAGATTCTTCATTAAAACTATTTACAAAAATAAAATCATTATCATTAATTTGCCTGTATACGTTGGTATTTTCACCACGCATAAGTTGTTTTCCGTTTCCTTTCAGATAGGTATACCTAAAATTATTAAAACCTTCACTGGCAGCAGGAACGATAAAAAACCCCATTAAAAGTACAAATACAGAAACGATCGTCGCACCAATAATATAGGGCCTTAAAAACCTGGTAAAGGAAATTCCGGAACTCAAAACAGCAATAATTTCGGTATTATTTGCCAGTTTTGAGGTAAACCAAATTACTGACAAAAATAAAAAAATCGGAAACAAAGAGTTCGCAAAGTAAACGGTAAAATTGTAATAATAGATTGCAATTGCAGTAAAAGGAATTTTATTTTCCAGCATTTTATTCACCTTTTCCGAGACATCAATTACAATTCCGATCGGAATAAATAATAAGATCATCACCGAGAAAGTGGCCAAATATCTTTTTAAAATATATTTATCTATTATCGTTAACATAGATTTGTTTTGTTGTTTTGTTTTTTTGTTGTTTCAGGTTTCAGGTTTCACGTTACTCAGGGCAACTTGAAACTTGAAACTAAAAAAACATGAAACTCTTCTATAATCTTTGGCTCATATTTTTAACCATCATTTCTTTCCATGGTCTAAAATCTCCTGCTAAGATATGTTTTCTGGCTTCACGAACCAACCACATATAAAAACCAAGATTATGAATCGTTGCAATTTGTTTTCCTAAATATTCGTTAGCGGCGAATAAGTGACGCAAATAGGCTTTTGTATATTCAGTATCTACAAAAGTATGCCCCATTTCATCAATTGGCGAAAAATCAGCCTCCCACTTTTTATTCTTGATATTGATTGTTCCGTTTGCCGTAAACAACATACCATTTCTGGCATTACGGGTTGGCATCACGCAATCGAACATATCAATTCCTAACGCAATATTTTCTAATATATTTATAGGAGTTCCAACTCCCATTAAGTAACGTGGTTTATCTTCCGGTAAAATCTCACAAACCACTTCGGTCATGGCGTACATTTCTTCAGCAGGCTCCCCTACTGATAAACCTCCAATAGCATTACCTTGTTGTCCTGAGTTAGCAATATATTCAGCCGATTGTTGACGCAAATCTTTATATGTACTTCCCTGAACAATTGGAAAAAACGTTTGTTCGTAACCGTATTTATAAGGAACTTTATCTAAATGATTAATACAACGATCCAGCCAACGGTGCGTCATGTGCATCGAACGTTGCGCATATCTGTAATCACAAGGATAAGGCGTACATTCATCAAAAGCCATAATAATATCAGCTCCAATCGTACGTTGAATTTCCATTACACTTTCGGGTGAAAAAAAGTGATAAGAACCATCAATATGCGATTTAAACTTTACCCCCTCTTCCTTAATTTTTCTGTTATTCGAAAGAGAATAAACCTGATATCCGCCAGAATCCGTCAAAATATTACGATCCCAGTTCATAAATTTATGCAATCCGCCTGCTTTTTCAAGAATTTCAGTTTGCGGACGTAAATATAAATGGTATGTATTTCCAAGAATAATATCCGGATTGATATCTTCCTTAAGCTCACGCTGGTGCACTCCTTTTACAGATGCAACCGTTCCAACGGGCATAAAAATAGGCGTTTCAATTACGCCGTGATCTGTAGTTATACTTCCCGCTCTTGCTTTAGATTGCGGATCTTTTTGTAATAAATCAAACTTCATCTGTGTCTTTTTTCAGTCGGCAAAGATAGGCTAATTTCAGGAAATTTAAATGAGATAATTTGTCAATTAGAAAATCAGGTAATTAGACAATTTATCAATTAGATAATTGAGGTAATAAATAAACAATGCTGAACCCAAAACTAAAAACTTCTGCCCTGTAAAATTTAACACATAACATTTTTTTGGGCGTTACCCAAGGGTCGGGCTATCCGCTATATCTTTTGTTCCGGAGGATATTGTTTTTAATCCGGACAAAACATTTGTCACAAAAGGATACCGCTTCTATCCCTAACGCAAAAAACGAGACAGAATTACAAGAAATTTTCAATTTTAAAAAAATCAATCAGATAAAAATCTACTTACTTTACCAGATGCGAGTGCAAAAAAATAAACATCAGTTAATTAAGAATGTGAATACTACAACATCCTGATTTAAAAAATGTAACACTTCATGATCCTTGATTTCATAACTTTATGCAACACTTTAAAGATAGAAATCATGATAAATTCAGAAGAAAAAAATACTCCAGGCGAAAACGAAATCGAAAAAAATCTGGAACAACTCGATTATCCGGCATCGGAAGACATTTATAATAATGAAGAAAAAATAAAAGATATCGATCCGGACCATATTACCAACGGAAAAACAATCGACCAAAAAGAAGGCGAATGGAACGAAAACAGCTTTAACATTGACAAAGAAGATAAGTTGGGAGATGACTTAGATGTTCCCGGATCTGAACTTGATGATGAACAGGAAGAAATAGGATCTGAAGATGAAGAAAACAATTATTACAGCGAAAGCGATACCAATTAAACAATATTTTTTCCGCTGATACTGGTATAAAAAATCAAATTATTATTTTAGCCACAGATTATACAGATGAGCATAGATTTTTTTTAAATCTTCTTACTCTTTTAATCCGTGGCTAAACTTTTTTCAATAGTCAGGTCGCGAATTTTCAATACTATATTAAAAGAATCAAAATGAAGAACATCTAATTTCAAAAACCTAAAACAAATTGATGTTTTTTTCATGATCAATAAAAAAAGAATCAGAATTTAACAATTATAACAAACTAAAGCAAAAAATCATTTGTCTCCCCGCAAAATAACAATTACTTTTGCAACAGTTTAACTTTTACATATAAAATGAAGCCTAACACACAACAATTAAGCGATTTAACTATCCAAGTAAGAAGAGATATTCTTCGAATGGTACATGCTGTCAACTCAGGTCACCCAGGTGGTTCACTAGGTTGTACTGAATTTTTGGTTACACTATACCAAAATATTATGGAGCGCAAAGAAGGTTTTGACATGGACGGAATTGGAGAAGATATTTTCTTCCTTTCAAATGGACATATTTCTCCTGTTTTTTATAGCGTATTAGCACGTAGCGGTTATTTCCCTGTTTCAGAACTTGCAACTTTCAGATTATTAAACTCCCGTTTACAAGGACATCCAACAACTCATGAAGGATTACCTGGAGTTCGTATAGCTTCTGGCTCATTAGGACAAGGTTTATCTGTAGCTCTTGGTGCTGCACAAGCTAAAAAACTAAATGGTGACAATCATATCATTTATACTTTACACGGAGACGGTGAACTACAAGAAGGTCAAAACTGGGAAGCGATCATGTATGCTTCTGCTAAAAAAGTAGACAATATTATTTCGACTATTGACCTTAACGGAAAACAAATCGACGGAACAACTGACGAAGTTTTACCAATGGGAAGTATTCGTGCTAAATTTGAAGCTTTTGACTGGGACGTTCTTGAAATCAAAGAAGGAAACAGTATTGATGCTATACTTGCAGGTTTGAATGATGCTAAATCAAGAACAGGAAAAGGAAAACCGGTTTGTATTTTATTACATACCGAAATGGGTAATGGAGTTGATTTTATGATGCATACTCATGCATGGCACGGAAAAGCACCTAACAATGACCAACTGGCAAGTGCTTTGAACCAAAACATCTCAACTTTAGCAGACTATTAAAAAACAGCTTTAAGGTTTAGCAGTAAGCTTTACGCCTATTGCCTATACCTATTGCGTACAGCAAAAAAAATAAAATGAAAAAATATACAAATACAGGAAGTAAAGACACTCGTTCTGGTTTTGGAGCGGGAATGACTGAACTAGGTCAAAAAAACGAAAATGTTGTAGCACTTTGTGCAGATTTAATTGGATCATTAAAATTTGATGATTTCAAGAAAAACCACCCGGAGCGCTTTTTTCAAATTGGTATTGCAGAAGCTAACATGATTGGTATCGCGGCCGGTTTAACTATTGGAGGAAAAATTCCTTTTACAGGAACCTTCGCTAACTTTTCTACAGGAAGAGTTTACGATCAAATTCGTCAATCTGTTGCTTATTCTGATAAAAATGTAAAAATTTGTGCTTCTCACGCCGGTTTAACACTTGGTGAAGATGGAGCAACACACCAAATCCTGGAAGATATTGGATTAATGAAAATGTTGCCTGGAATGACTGTAATCAATACTTGCGATTACAACCAGACTAAAGCAGCTACATTAGCATTGGCAGATCATCACGGTCCTGCTTATTTGCGTTTCGGACGTCCTGTAGTACCTAACTTTACTCCTGCTGATGAACCTTTCGTAATTGGAAAAGCGATTTTATTAAACGAAGGAACCGATGTAACGATTGTTGCAACAGGGCACTTAGTTTGGGAAGCTCTTATTGCTGCCGAAGCTCTTGAAGCAAAAGGAATTTCTGCTGAAGTAATCAACATCCATACTATTAAACCTCTTGACGAAGGCGCCATTCTAAAATCACTGGCAAAAACAAAATGTGTAGTAACTGCAGAAGAACACAACATTCTAGGAGGTCTTGGAGAAAGCATTTCAAGAGTATTAGCTTTAAACACTCCTGCCCCACAAGAATTTGTAGCCGTTAATGATAGTTTTGGTGAGTCGGGAACTCCTGAACAATTAATGGATAAATACAAATTAAACAATCAGGCAATTGTTGAAGCTGTAGAAAGAGTGATCAAAAGAAAATAATTTTTAGATTTTCTTACTTATAAAAAAACCTCGAAAAGTGATTTTCGAGGTTTTTTTTCATCAAAACTAAACAAATACCTTTTTCGTTTGCTTAAAAAAAATAAAGAAAAACTTCATCTTCAATATAAAAAGAGCAATGAAGCAAAAAAAACCTCGAAAAGTATTTTCGAGGTTCTATATAGAGATTAAATTTAATTCTGTTTTATCGGATAAGTTTTATCCAAATGAATTCTTAATCTTGGATTAGCCGTATAATCTTCCGGCAAATAAGCTTTGACATTAGTCGAAGACTCTGGTTTACCAGGATCTGCAAGTGCTCCGGTTGGTCTTCTAGGAATTCCTCTAGGCTCTCTTTCATCTATGTTTGGCGTTAACGGATTATCTACTAAAATAGGATCCCAAGGATAATACAATCTCACTCCATAATCTACACCATTTACTATACCAACCTGCCCTGTTGGCTTGGTAACCTCAAATCTTGTGGTAAAACCATCTCCATCATCATCAAAATCCAGAAAATCTGAAATACCATCTCCATCTGTATCATCCACTAAACCAGCTGGTGGGTTAGGATATTTATCCGGATTCAACTTAAAGTCATACAAATAGCCATCACCATTTATATCTTCCAAATAATCAGGAACACCATCACCAAGAAATATACGACCTCCGGTACTGGTAGAAATAGTAAACTCATTATCCATCCTTTGAAGGTCAAATAATTTAAAACTAAAAACTAAAGGAGCATATATCGGGATAGTACCTTGCGACTGTCCATAGTATGCTAAACCAGAAGGTAAAAACATAACACCCGCACCAAAATCAGTATAAGTAACAACACCACTACTAGCGTTTGTACTTGAGGTACCGGTTTTAAATTTTGGAAAAATCTCTGACCAGCCTTCTACAAATACTGCACTTTCATTCGCGTAAGGAAATAAATTAAAACTTCTTGGATATCCATAAGAGGAATCAAAAACAGTATTATCTAATAAAGTACCCGTATAAGAAGTTACAATTTTATCTGTATTCGTAGGCGATTCACCAGATCCTTTTCTTAAAGTTAAATAATACACTTTATAAGTGACATCATTACTGTAGACATCTCTTGATTCTAAAGGATACGTTTTTTGGTCCCAAATCGAAACATTTCCGTCACCGGCTACTATTTTTTTAATCACTACGTCCTGATCCTGTGGAGTTCCCGGGCTATTAGTAACAGTGATATAATTTGTTTTTAAATATTTAATAATAGAATCATTATCTGCTTTATACTGTACAGCGTAATCTCTTAAAGGAACGGTTACTGCATCATCATCATCACTTTTATTACAAGAAACCAAAGAAATACCTGCAAGCAATAAAATAAAATAATATTTAAATTTATTCATTATTGTTAATTTTTTAAGTGCGCAAGATACAATATTGATTTATTTTTGTAAAGAATTTAACTTTGATTTTAGAAAAATTATGAGAATAGATAAATACCTCTGGTGCGTGCGCTATTACAAAACCAGAAACATGGTAACCGAGGCCTGTAAAAAAAATCACATTACTGTAAATGGGCAAGTTGCCAAACCATCTAAAGAGGTTTTTCCTACTGATAGAATTACCTTTAGAAAAGATCAGATCACACAAATTATCACGGTTCTGGACATTCCGGAAAGTCGTGTAGGTGCCAAACTGGTTGACATCTACAGAAAAAATGAAACTCCTGCCGAAGCTTATGCCCATTTAGAGTTGTTAAAACTATCCAAAGAGCATTATCGTAAAACTGGCACAGGAAGACCTACCAAAAAAGACCGAAGAGACATCGACGAATATGGTGAAGATATTATAGACGAAGAAGAAACGGAATAAAATTTCAAATAATCTAAAACGAGAAGCCGAATATCAAAAATGAGAATCCGGACTTTCAAGATTAGAATTTCAAAACCTAAAATTTGTATTTTAGCCAAAAAAATAAATCATGAGCAAAAATATCATCTTAACGAATCAGGAAATCGAACATAAAATAAAACGTATTGCATATCAGATCTACGAGACTTTTGTTGATGAGGAAGAAATTGTAATTGCCGGAATCGCTTCAAACGGATCTGTTTTTGCTGAAAAAATCGCTTTAGCATTAAGTAACATTTCTACGCTTAAAGTATCACTTTGCGAAGTTAGGATTGACAAACAAAACCCACAGTTGCCCATACAAACTTCATTGACTCAAAAAGAGTACGAAAACAAAGGGTTAGTCCTTGTTGATGATGTTTTAAATTCGGGGACTACATTGATCTATGCTGTTCGTCATTTCTTAGACGTACCGTTAAAGAAATTCAAAACAGCAGTACTGGTAGACAGAAATCACAAAAAATATCCCGTAAAAGCCGATTTTAAAGGAATATCGCTTTCTACCTCCTTATTAGAGCACGTTCAGGTTGTTTTTGACGAGAATGGCGATAACTACGCGTTTTTAAGCTAGAATTTCCAGAATATCCTGAACGGTTTCTTCGACAGCTTTATCATCTACCGAAACTTTATGTTGCGCATGGTTGTAATAAAAGCTTCTGTCGAATAAATGTTTTGCGATAAATTCTTTCATTTCATCTTCATTCATATTAGCGATTAACGGGCGTTTGCTTTTGTTATGGATTAACCTATTATATAAAGTTTCTATAGAAGCCTTTAAATAGATCGAAGTAACACCATCGCTTTTTAATAATTCATGGTTATTGGCATAACAAGGTGTTCCTCCGCCCAAACCTATAATGCTGTTTTCTGAAGATTGAAGCAATTCTACAAACATTTCGTGTTCTAATTTTCTAAAATGGATCTCTCCGAATTGTTCGAAAATCTCATTTATCGATAAATTTGCTTTTTTTTCGATGCATTTATCTAAATCTAAAAACGGAATTTCTGTAATTTTTGATAAATTTTGGGCAATAGTTGACTTTCCGCAACCCATATATCCTAATAATATAATCTTTTTCATTTTAATAATAACCTATAAACTAAGGCGTTGTAAATTTTGAGTAAAAAAAGACAAATTTATAATAAAATTGCTTGCAAATATCAAAAATAACTCCTTATATTTGCACCCGCATTCAAGGAAAGAATATGACTCGATAGCTCAGTTGGTAGAGCACATCACTTTTAATGATGGGGTCCTGGGTTCGAGCCCCAGTCGGGTCACAAAATTTGTGATTTAACAAATACTTTTCTTGATAGCAATGACTCGATAGCTCAGTTGGTAGAGCACATCACTTTTAATGATGGGGTCCTGGGTTCGAGCCCCAGTCGGGTCACAAATGGTCGAGTATTAATTTACTTGACCTTTTTTATTTAAGGCCACGTGGAGAAACGGTAGACTTGCCATCTTGAGGGGGTGGTGCTCGTAAGGGCGTGTGGGTTCAAATCCCACCGTGGTCACTAGAAAAAATGAAAGCCTGTAAAGTATATATTTTGCAGGCTTTTTTATGGTTCGAAAATTATTCTCATAATTTTTATTCTTTTACCACATCAGTATATACGCTAAATTTTGGTTCGAACTCCGTCAAGTCTCTAAATTTCTAGAACATCATTATTATTTGCATATTGAAGATAAAGTTATTAAGTTCACTTTGTCAACGTTCTGGTGCTAAATGAGGTTTGGGAGTAAATTAAGACCATTCTTCGGATTTGCCAGATCTTCAAATACAAACCAATTTTTCCGTTAAATCTAATGCTCAAATTGCTTGTAGCGTGTTTTATCTGTTGTTTTTTCTTTTCAATAACATTATTACAACAAGTACAATTAAAATAGTAATTAGACTTAATAGGATATATATCGTTTTCTCTTTCGTTTTCAGTTTTTCTTGATAAGTGTTTTCGATTAAACCAATTTGATATGATATATTATTTTCAAGTTTTATCATTCTAACGCCACTTGTGTCTGATGTGTATTCTTGATATAGTTTTTCAAGAGTTTGTAATTCTTCTTTTTCTACATTTTCCAATATGTTAGTTCTAGAACAAATTGAAGAAGTCAAAGTTTGACTTTCTGCTTTTGCATAAATTAAATATGTTTTACCAAGTTGAAACATAAAATCACAACTTGCAGAACTTTGACTCAAAATTGTTCTTAATTCTCTTCCAGGATAGATTTCTGATTTATATGAATTTAGAATTCTACAGGTATATGAATAAATTTTTGCGCCATTATTTCCATAAAGTAAAGTATCAACTTTTATAATTTCTCCTGTGAATATCTCGTTCGCACTTTCCCAATTTTTAGTAATTGCTGGAACTCCAGCACAACTACAAGAATAGCTTTTTAAACTTATGATAAGCAATAATATTACTAGAAGTTTATTCATTTTTTCATTTTAAGATAATGTTGTTCAAAATAACAGGTAACGTTCTGGCGCTACACGAGGTTTGGGATTAAATTAAGGCTTTTTTTTGGCGCTCGAGAAATAGCTCTATTCATCTTCTTGTTCTTTAATTTTGTTCCATCGTTTTTCAAGTTCATTCAATTTCGTTAAGAACTCATCATCTTCAAGATAGAATATTTTTGGATTAGCTTCCTCAGGCTTTATTATGCACATAATTAGTTGTCCTAATCTAAAATCAGGATTTGAAAGCCACAGATTTTCAAGTTTTTCAATAATGGGTTTTATTCTGTTTTTATCTCGCATATTTTAAATTTCTGTTACACTTGCCAGTTTTCGAAATGACTTATAACGTTTTGATTCTACAAGCGGTTAACGGGCTATGAAAATGATTGTTTTTCGGTTTAACTAAAATATAAATAAAAACAATAATCCCACTAAATCCTCAAATCGATCGAAAGAACTGTTATCTATTGGCTTTTAGTACAATTTAAATTTTCAACCACCATTTCATTGTTTTTATTTTTTCATTTTGGATGTCATTCAATTTTTGAGCATCAAATTCAGTCAATGTATTTTTGAGTGATTCGAGTCCATAATTTTCCTTTAGCCAAAAAGGGAATTCTTCAACACTTTTATTCCAATTTTCGATTGTAGATTTTAGGATAGTACTTAAATCAATTTGTGTTTTTGGTTTTAGCTTATTTAATATTATTCCAGCATATTTTTGGTCGGTATATTGAGTGTTTTGTCTATCTACATTTTCGAATATTTTAATTATGGCACTTACAATTATTTCGTCCATAACGTTATCCAACCTATCAATAAGTTGTCTTATTCTTAAATCTCCTATCTTATCCATTAAGTCAATAGACAAATAAAATTCTTTTTGAAAATCATCTGTTGTTTTTGGTATGTTCATCTTGTTTAAGCTTGTTGCTAACTTATATGCATGTCCGACATTATATATTGGCTACACCTGATAAATCTAAGTATTTTCTTCTTTTCAAAAATAAGCTTTTTAATTCATTACTTAGGAGGGATTTAGATTTACACTCGAACCTCACAAAATTAGACCTCATTTAAGATTTTTAAATCGTCTAACAAATGATTCGAATTCTGTACCGTCAAGGTCACTATAAAAAACCTATTTCGTTATGAAGTAGGTTTTTTTTATACCATTATTTTTTTTTCTAAATTACTGTAAATCATACAAAAAGGCCCTAATAAAGCTCCCGATAAAATTGTAAAAATCAAAAGCTATTACACTTTGACTTACTTGCCAATATCCGGAACATAGAATCCAGCTATTTTTTCAATGATTTCTTCTGGAAATATACCCGTAAGGTTTGCAAAAAGAATAATAGTGAGATTATCTTTTGGGTAAATAACAAAAGCTGCACGTCCTCCGCCAAGAGAGGCAACTGCAGAATGGTTGGTTCGAATAATTACCGGCCAACCCAAAGCATAAGCATTTAAAAGCCCTCCAAAACCATCGTAAGATCCATTACTTAATTTTACAGGCTCCCAAATAGTACCAATATCTTCATTTTTATCAAGAAGTTTACCCGTTTGCAGGCCCGTTATCCATTTTGCCATTTCCTCTGCTGTTGTAAATGCACCAGCATCGGTTATCATCTTTGACGGGAACTCCTCATAGGTTTCCCGTAATTTAGTTCCTTTTACATATTCACCGGATATTTTGTCCTGACAATAATAAGTATAGGTAGGGCATTTATTTTCAATAACATCATAAGAGTTCCCGTAATATACCTGTTTCATTTTTACTATATCAAACTGCTTTTTTCTTACAAATTTTTCAAATGCTGTTCCACTGCATTTTTCAATAATACGTTGTAAAATATAATAGTTTGTAGCATTATAATTAAACTTTTCTCCAACTTCGGATTGCAATGGTATTTTTTTGACTTTTAACCAAGCTGAATCTTGTCCTTTATTACTAATTAACCCCTTATCATCCTCAATATCCGGAAGCCCGGAGGTATGACTCATCAATTGTTTGATTGTGATTCTTTTCCAATTTTCCGGGATAGAATCGATATAATTGGAAATATGGTCATTAATATTGAGTTTATTTTGTTCTTGCAATTGCATTATCGCAACTGAGGTAAAAACTTTAGAAATAGAATTGATTGAAAAAAGGGTGTTTTTTTTCACAGGTGTAGAAAATGGCACTGTTGCAACTCCAAGTGCTTCAGATAACAGAATGGTATTACTTCTAATTATTACCAACTGACAACCAGGAATTTTTTTCTCCTTCATTTCTTTTTTAAGATAGTCAATCACTTCTCTTTTTCTATTTTGAGACCAAACAAAATTTCCAAAAAAAAGCACCATCAATAAAATAAAAATTTTAGTTCTCATTATAATATACCGTTTATCAAATTTACATATAACTCGCTTATATTTAACACAAAACAACTTCAATCAGTCAATTTTAAAAAATTCAAGCCTTTTTTATTGGTTTAATTACATATCACTGTTTTTATTAGATATTTTCTTTGGACCAAATGTTTTTACACTTTTCTTTAAACTATTGTCAAGATTTTTTTTTTAAACAAACCTCTGAAATTTTAAAAATAAAAAAAAGTCAATTTCATTTAGAGCTTTCAAATCCTCTTTCAAAAGGCTCTAATTCTTTATTATTAGATCACTAAAAAGGTAAGAGAGATACAACTTATTTTATTTTATTTTGATTATATCCCTTGTACACCCTATTAATTCTACATTAAATTTAACTTAAGAAAAGGTATTGTTATATCAAAAATAACTCCCTATATTTGCACCCGCGTTCAGGGAAACAATATGACTCGATAGCTCAGTTGGTAGAGCACATCACTTTTAATGATGGGGTCCTGGGTTCGAGCCCCAGTCGGGTCACAAATTGTGATTCACCATATAAGTTTCCTGAAAGCAACGACTCGATAGCTCAGTTGGTAGAGCACATCACTTTTAATGATGGGGTCCTGGGTTCGAGCCCCAGTCGGGTCACAAAAGGTCGAGTATTAATTTACTTGGCCTTTTTTTTATTTAAGTCCATATGAAGAAACGACAGAGTGGCCATCTTGAGGGCGTAATACCCATAAGCGCATGTGGGTTTAAATCGCAACGTAGTCACAATAAAATTTTAAAAACTGCGGATATAGATTCTCAGGCTTTTTTTTACTTTTCATAAAACCTCTATTTATCGGGATACTGATTCGAACCCCGTTAGGGATCTTCAATTTAAAGAGCTAACCTTTTTTGTTTTACAGCACAATAACTCCTTAACTTTGTCCCTGCTTTGCTTATTATCTTAGCTACATACCTTTGGAGGCTATAAAAGATTAAAAACGCAGAAAATACTCTGACAAATTCCTAAACAGGCAGGCATGATAATGTTAGCTACAATTTAAACAGATCAAAATGGGATTAGATTACGATTACAGAATATACATTAAAAAAGAAAACCTTAAGAGGGCTTTACAATTCGTTCATGAACATTCAGACAGAAAAAGAGTGTCATTTGAAATCACTAATGACCAACTATATAAAATTGACGAGTATGCTAACGGACAAATATTAAAAACTTTGCTTCATGACTTTGGCATAAATCAAAGAATATATACTTCTATTGCAGTTGAGCAAGATGATAGTGTAATGGAGTATCATCTCTATGATCTGACACAAAATTATCAGCCAGACTCTTTAGATGAATCTGACTTTATCGAATATTATAAAAGCCAGGATAACAAATGGTGGATAGGGCAAATTGAAATTCACATTAACGACTATTCTTCAAAAATCACAGATGGGGTGGAGCTTCAATTTTGGGCACTTACAAGTCACATGAGCAGGCTTTTTGCTGAATCAAAATCAATTGACAAATATTTTAAGGAATTATGCAAAGCCACAGAAGCAGACTATGGCTGCATTTATATGGAGGACAGCGGCTATAGACTTATATGGGCAAAAGATAAAGAATATAATTTAACAGTGCCTGTTTTATGGAGCAGTTTTGAAGAGCACGGTTTTATCAAGGTAATTAGTGATATTATGAAAATATAAACTGCATTTAAAGTGGGTTTAATATGTCTTTTTAGTTCTTCAATAGGCAAATCAGAACAAAAGTAAAATTCTATTTTTTCAGCTACTTCTGATTTATGAATTTCTAACTTATTTTTAAAAAAAATCCGACTTCCAGCAGATCGTTATTTGCCTGCTTTGAGAATCAGGAGAAACAATGTCGGCATTAGCAAAAACAAAATCATCCTTTTCCTCTATTTCAAGTTCATTTGCTCCAGGAATCAAACTATAAAAATAATCCTGAAAGAAATTTTCATATTCAAGTTTGCTTTTAAGTTTTTTTTCTAATTGACTGGATAATTCTTTTTTAAAGCTTTCTGAAAAGTGATATTCGTCTTCGCTAAAGTATAAAATCCAATCTTCCATTTGAAAATCTATTTGTTTTCTTTTACTATTTACACCAATTTCCTTTAAACGTTAAACACTTTATTGATAAAAAAACAACCTCATTTGCTTTGTTTAGAGCAATCTATGTCGCTATTTTTTTACAATAACTAATATAGAACTAATTTAATTACAAGTTATTAAATTAGTTTAAATGCTTTAGACACTTCTAACCAACTACAAATAGCCCTTAAAAAAGCGATTAATAGATATGTTTGTCGAAAATATTAAAAACACATACAAAATCAGAGTATCTTTACCCGTAATTGCGATAAAGAATATGCTGATCATGAACCCGTTCTCCTTTTCATAAGTCAAAAATTCCTGCTTCAGGTCATAAGTTATAACAAACAAATTCACTAATAAATAACAACCATTGCTAGTTCAATTCCTTCTTAGGCTTTTTATTAGTTTTTTGCATTCAACCTTAATAGCTATACTATATGACATTGATTTCCAAAGAAAAATTTTCTGAAGCTGCCGGCCTTTCAAAAATTCCTATCCCGGGATTATCCTCTTACTTAATGAAAGTAATGAAAATTAACAATTTAAATGCTATTGTAAAAGAGGCAGGGAATCTCGAGGGTGCAGATTTCGCTAATTATGTCTTAACGAAAATTGGTGTAAAAGTCCAATTTGATGCGGGCGAGTTGCTTAATATTCCTCTTGAAGGAGCGTTTATCGTAGTGGCCAATCATCCGTATGGCGGTATCGAATCACTAGCTTTATTGAGTACACTTGCAAAAATACGCCCCGATACGATGTATATGGGGAATTTTTTATTAAAAGAAATTCCAAATCTTGAAAAATGCATTATTGCGGTAAATCCTTTTGAGAATGTGCAAAATTCTGCAAGTATTACAGGATTAAAAATGACCCTAAAAGCTTTGGCAGAAGGTACTCCTGTTGCGATATTCCCTGCCGGAGAAGTTTCATCGTATAACTTTAAGACAAGCGAAATTACAGATCCGGAGTGGCATCCTGTAGTAGGAAAAATTATCTGCAAAGCAGATGTGCCTATTTTACCCATCTATTTTCATGGAAATAATGGTTTTTTCTTCAGTATGCTAAAATCAATTCATCCTATGTTACAGACTTCAAAACTAATTTCGGAACTCTTTAACAAACAAGGACACGAGCTAAAGATGACGATTGGAAAACCTATTTTTTTAGCCAGGGAAAGAGGCAAAGCTTCCGATCCGCTTATGCTACAAAATCTTAGAAGCAAACTGTACGCACTCAAAAATCAATTGCACAATTAAAGTTATATACAGCCTGTTTAATGCTGGCTTCAAAAATAAAATAATGCCTTTATTCCTTTAAAATCTTCGGATTCTCAATGAAGAGATCAGTAAACAAAAAACCTATTTCCTAATGAAATAGGTTTTTTTTTATGTCTTTTGAGCGATATAATGCATCTTCTTTTGTAATTCGCCAAAATCAGTACTGTGGCAGTAACAGTACTTTTTGTTCATATAAATGCTGATGAATCTGCATTATTGTCAAACTATTTTGTCCGCAATTACGGAGTAAGAGATAAAGCTTTCGTCTGAGTTGGTCGAGGGGCTTTATTTTTCAGCATATTCACTCGCTATTCGGCCTGAAATTAAACCCGCAACAGTTCCAAGTCCCGGCCAGGTGTTATCGCCAGCCAGCCAAAAATTCCTGACTCCAATATCTTGCGGAATGGCTTTAGAATTTGAGTTTTTCAAGGTTTGCTTAAATCCTCCAACGCTTCCGTTTATTCTGCCTGTAAACTTTTGATATGTTCGTGGTGTCCCTATTTCGTAAATAATTGGGTTATGAGCCAGATCCGGATATACTTTTCTTGCCTGTGCTATTAAGTACTGCCCAATATTTTGCTTTTTTGCCTGATAAGCTGTTTCAGTTAAATTTTGCCATTCCAAAACTTCGCAATGTGTCGAAAGCATCACAGCCCTAAATCCTGCTGGCGCAGAAATAATATCATCTTTGGCCGAAATTGAAATAAACATATTGTTGCCGTTCCCCAATTTCGTTTCATAATCAAGTAAAATCTGATGATGTGTTAAGGTATGATTAGAAACTTCTAACTCCGGAACACCCAGAAAAACAACAATCGCGCTTCCCTGATATTTTTCATTTTGAGTTAAATAGCCTTGTAATTTCTTTTGAATCAAATCCGGGCTAATGCCGTAGGTTAAGTCAATTGTCAATGAACTAATTATTTTCTTTGCCTTAAAAGTTCCTTTTGTTGAGGTAATATTCCAGCCTTCCTGAACTTGTTCGAAATTTACAATTTTATTCCCTCTTTTTATTGTTCCTCCCATTTCAAGATAATTGGCAGACAAATAATCCCAAAAATGTTTCATTCCGCCATTTGCCCGCATGAGGCCAGCGCCCCGAATGGTTGTTCCTAATGCCGAGTTAATAAACGGGGCTTCTTGGACACTGCTATGAACAGTATCCTCGATTAACATAGATAATAATCCTACCAATGGTTTCTCGTTCTCGAGTTTATATTTTTTCAAAACATCGAGCATTGTCGAATTGATATACCTCAACAAATACAAATTACGGATTCCTATTGTTCTTACTGCCCTAATCAGGTCTTTTAGGTTTTGAATAGGCAATTTGGCATTTTGCCGGCTTGCGTTCCAAAATACTTCGGTTACTTTATCCATAAGTTTCCAGAACTCAATATGGTTTTTAGTAGAACCTAATTTTTCCAGACGTTCCTTTTGCCATTTATCAAAATCCCGAAACAACACTACTTCCCTATCCGGCAACCAGGCAATGTAATCGATATATTCGCCTTTAGGGATTTCTAAATGAATATCTTTAAAAAAGTTTCCGCCAACACCACCCTCTACAAAATCGACCAAAGTTGTTGCGCCAACATCAAACGAAAAACCTTTTTTAGAAAAAAATCCGGCGCAACCTCCTAATTGACCATGAGCTTCGAAAACAACGGTATTAAATCCTTTGCTTTGTAATCGTAAAGCAGTTGAAAATCCTGAAATCCCACCTCCAAATATTGCTACATCGTATTCTTTACTCATTTAGTTTTGTTCATAATTATATTGTTCAGAGAATATTTTTACTTAAATAGCTTCAATGATTTTAATTCAGAAAATTTCAAGTATTTAAAATTGTTTCTTATCGTGCTAATATATAATTAATTTTACTACAAAATCCAGACTATCTGATACCTTCTTTTAGTAATGAACACGCTAAAACAAGTAAAAAGGCATTTTCTACCGTTATGATAATTTTAGTTTTTCAATCACTTCGTGTCCGAAAAATTGTATTTTTGGTAAACAAAACAAGTAGATGTTTTTTGGGCAATCTTTTTTCTTGTATCATACCTTGTAAAGATGTTTTTTACATTTTGCCTGATAACACTTAATTATTACCTTTGAAATATGAGCACACTATCAAAACCAAGTCACATAGGGCGAAAAATTAGCCGTATTCGTGAACTAAGAGACATGAAGCAAGAAGCTTTAGCACAAGCTTTGGGAACAAACCAACAAGCTATTTCTGCCATGGAAAATAGTGAAACTTTAGACGAAGAAAAGCTTATTCAAGTAGCCAAAGCGCTTGGTGTAAGTGTAGAAGGCATTAAAAACTTTTCAGAAGAAGCAGTTTTAAATATTATTGGCAATACATTAAGTGATAACAGTGTAATTAATGGAAACGCATACAACTGCAACTTCAATTCGCTTGATAAAGTGATAGAACTTTACGAGCGTTTGGTTCAGGTTGAAAAAGATAAAACAGAGTATCTGGAAAAATTATTAAAAGGTAAATAATCCTATTTATTTATGTCATAAATATAGAAATGCTTTTGCATTACTAGTACTACATTAATTATTACTTTTGAATATGAGCACACTATCAAAACCAAATCATATAGGGCGAAAAATTAGCCGTATTCGTGAACTAAGAGACATGAAGCAAGAAGCTTTAGCACAAGCATTGGGAACAAATCAACAAGCTATTTCTGCTATGGAAAATAGTGAAACTTTAGACGAAGAAAAGCTTATTCAAGTAGCCAAAGCGCTTGGCGTAAGTGTAGAAGGCATTAAAAACTTTTCAGAAGAAGCGGTTTTAAATATTATTGGAAATACCATTAATAATCATGATAATGCTTCAATGAATTCAAATGTTCAATATCAACCCACTTTCAACCCGCTTGATAAAGTGATAGAACTTTACGAGCGTTTGGTTCAGGTTGAAAAAGATAAAACAGAGTATCTGGAAAAATTATTAAAAGGCAAATAACCTTTTATAAAATATATCAAAACAAAAAAGAGGTTCTCGCGAGAGACCTCTTTTTTGGTTGTAGTATAATTCAGTCCGATTATAATCTTTCAATCCTGTTTAAATGATTTTAAAGTTCCGTCGTCATTAAATTGTATAGAATATCTTTCCCTGTTTCCATTAATATTCGTCGGATACCATTGCATCTTATTATCCCAAATAGAAACATAGGCACTGGTTAGGGGTTTTGCGCCTTCTACTTCTTCTGCCTTCTTATTATAAATAGCAGTGACCCTGGCAACATTTGCAAATTTGATTTTGTTAAGCGGCACCAAACGCTTTTTAACATCATCCCTAACAGATAGCTGAAGCGGCTTGGGCTCAGACCATTTCCCGTCTTTGTAATCGTAAATATCAACGTATTTAGGGTTTTCGGGATGCTGAAGCATCACATTGATGAGTCCGTCATTATAAAAATAAAGCGTCGAGTAAATAAAAATCTCTTTTCCGGCATATTGAGGCAATTTTCTCAAAGCTTCTTCTGCTTTTTCTAATGCCGCAGTATCAGTTAAAAAACTGACATCTTTACCGTCCGTATGCGTATGGGCATAAGTTACGGAATGCGTCTCGAGTGCTGTTTTTATAATTTGCTGAACATCAACCTGTGTATTTACCACAGGTTCCGGATTAGGTTTTTGTGTTGTTGTACTTACCAGCGTATCCTGAGGTTTAAATGTCTCCTCAATACTTTTAGAAACCTGCTCACAACTTAAAAAAAGCTGACACGCTATTAGTATTATAATCAATTTTCTCATGGTTAGTCTATAGTATTTAAATCACCGGCAAAGGCAATTTGATTCGGATTTTCGGGCAAATAAAAAATTTCTATTTGTTCTTGTTTGGTGATATCCAATTCAAGAAGTCCAATCACTTTTTTCAGGCTATTGCGATGAACATGATGTTTATTGTCCGTATATTCGAGTTCAAAACGAATTTCCGGCTGCTCATTAATATAAGTTCCGGTTTGGCTTGCCCTAATCAATTTAGCCCAGGTCTTTACTCCTTTAAACTTAATCAACGATGAGCCACCATTTAGCCCTGTAAGTTTAGTATAAATGAATTTTAAAAGATATCTGAAAAACAAAAGTACCATTGGACACACCATCAACGGATGACCAAAACTCATAAAACGCCAGCCCATACCATAACTTTCGGTTTGGTACGAATAGACATAATAGCCCAGTACTGCAGCAACAAATAGCAACCAGACCAATAGTATAAGCGTTACTTTTACGATATCGATTCCCACTTCGGTAGTGGCAATAACAAAATGCGGTGCTTCTTTTGCCTCTCTGTTCAGTACTAAAGTTAATTTTTTTCCAACTTCAAAACGACGTTGATGCGGTTTTGCATCGGTTATAGTGGTTTTACTGGTGATTTCTGTATCGGCAAGATTTTTAAACGACAATTCAAGTTCGTACGTATTGAGTTTTGCATTAGGTTTTGACGTTTTTACAGCGCTTAAAATTTTGGCTTCGCGCGATACCCCTTTTGTTTTTAGTCTTTCTATATTTCTTTTTGAAATAAAAATTTGAAGAATCCATTTGCGGAAATAACCAATTAAAACAATTAGCCATAACCCCACTGATACAGAAACTAAAATTAAAGCCAGCCACGGATCTTTGTCTTTTAATGTAGTGACATCAAATTCACTATTGACAGAATAATAGATTAACATAGGAAAAGGAATCGCAAAAAACAGCATATAAAGTGCGCCGAAAGTAAAAGCAAAATATTTTCTCATTCCTTTTTAATTATAGAGGTTGCTAATTAAAACGTTTTTCTAACTGATAATGATCAAAACAGGTATTCTACATTTAGAGATAACGGAATCATTATAAGATTGTTGTATGTCCTCATACTACTCAAATTTACACAAAATAGTATAGCCGAAAAAAAAATACTGTAAAATTCAATTCTAAAAAATACTTCCATTTTATAATTAATTTAAAAAGCAGATCCCTAACAAAAGAGAAACAGTTTGTAATTAAAAAGAAGTTTTCCTTTTCATTTTTCAGGATAAATCAGTTCTTAACATGTCGAGTAGAAGTATTTTGGCTTACAAAGCCATAAACAAAATAAGTACAGCTTTTTTTTCATTATTTTTTTTGATAGCAATAACTTTTTTTATTTCCTAACCATTATTTCACAAAACAGTCTCCCTTATAAATCAAAACTTTCTTAAATTCGTTTCAGAATTAATTAACCTACTAACCTAAATCCCAAATTGGTTTATGAAACATTTATTAGTGCTATCACTTCTTATGATCACCTGCTCTACATGGGCACAATCTGCAACCGGCTATTTTGACAAAGCCATAAAAAAAGCCGAAGCCGGCAACACAAAAGGCGCCATCGCCGATTACACAAAAGCCATCAGCATGAACAGTAAGTTTGTTGAAGCCTACCAAAATCGCGGTGTTGCAAAACTAAAGCTAAACGATTTAAAAGGTGCTCTTGCCGACTTTAGCAAAACCATCGAATTAGACAGTATGAATGCCGATGCGTTTACCGGAAGAGCAAACGTAAATTACAAATTACTAAACCTTAAGGAAACAGTCGAAGATTGCACTTCGTCCCTGGGTTTAAACCCTAAAGATTATATTGCGTACAACCTGCGTGGCTTGGCATATAACAAATTAGGGGATAAAAATAATTCCTGTAAAGACTTCTCTAAGGCAATAGAATTAGGCAGTCAGAGCGCTATTAAAAACAAAGCGACTTTTTGCAAATAAAAGTAATCTCAAATTCCCCAATACAAAAGCAATCTGTAAAACAACTTTTTTACAGATTGCTTTTTTTATTCAAAATATTGGCTCAGTTTCATCTAAAAGTTATGCTTACATTTGCCCTTTAATCCAAACTTTAATGGCACTTCTAAAAAAGATAAACCACAGAGCCCGAACTGATCAAAATTCAGGTTTTGGAACCAATGCAAACAGTTACGGAGGAAGATTTGTAAACAAAGACGGAACTCCCAATATCGAAAAAAGAGGCATGCATTTCTTTCGTCGTATTAGTTGGTATCATACGATGATCGATATGCCCAATTGGAAATTCATGTCGATTTTATTTATTTTTTATATCGTTCTCAACTTTATTTTTGCTGTTGTTTATTATGCTATCGGGATTGAACATCTGGACGGAATCGAACAGTCTCAAAGTATTTTAACCCAATTTGGTCAGGCGTACTTTTTTAGCGCGCAAACCTTTACAACTGTTGGCTACGGACATATTAGTCCAACCGGTTTTTTAACCAGTGCGCTCTCAGCCGCAGAAGCTTTAATTGGTTTATTGAGTTTTGCTATTGCAACAGGGTTGTTTTTTGGAAGATTTAGCAAACCGACAGCCTTTTTAAAGTTTTCTCATAATGCCTTAATTTCGCCCTACGGAGAGGGAACTGCCTTAACAGTGCGGCTAGTACCTTTTAAAAACACCAATTTTACCGATGCCAATGCCAAAGTAACTCTGGGAATGAGCGTAGAAGAAAATGGCACGATGACCAACAAATTTTATTCCCTACCCCTGGAATTGGACCATATCAATGCTTTATCGTTAAGCTGGACATTGGTACACCCCATTACCGAAGACAGTCCCTTATATAATATGAACGAAGAAGACTTTAGGAAAAACCACGGCGAAATTTTAGTATTTATTACCACTTTTGATGATCTTTTTAGCAATACAGTCGCAGCGAGAACGTCTTATACTTTTAATGAAATTATCTACGGGGCAAAGTTCGAAATCATGTACAACCGCAGTAAAGATGGTACTAAAACGATTTTACATTTAGACAAATTAAATAACTTCTCCAATAGCAAATTCAATTAATTCATCAATTTTAAGAAAATTTTAAGATAAATAACGGATTTTATTTTATTTTTGTCCACCAAATAACCAGAAATGATCAACAACATCAAAACCGTTTTCAGTATAAAAGACCTTGAAAACCTGTCAGGAATAAAAGCGCATACCATTCGCATCTGGGAAAAAAGATACAACATTCTCGAACCCATGCGAACTGATACTAACATCAGACTTTATAACCTGCAAAATTTACAAAAGCTTTTAAACATCACATTATTACACGAATACGGTTATAAAATTTCTAAAATCGCTACTTATCCCGAAGAGAAAATCCCGGAATTAGTTCGTGAAATTATTTCAAAGAAAAATTCTCAGAATTACGCTATTACTTCATTTAAGATGGCCATGATGAATTTTGATCAGGAAATATTCTTTAACACCTTTGACTGGCTTATTTCAGAGAAATCATTTAAAGAAGTTTTCAAAGACCACTTTCTCCCCTTATTAAAAGAACTGGGTTTATTATGGCAATCTGAAACCATAACCCCGGCAAATGAGCATTTTATGAGTCATTTGATCAAACAAAAAATTCTAATTTATACCGAAAGCCTTCAGATACTAAAGCCTACCAAAACCAATAGGATTTTTGTGCTTTCATTGCCTTTAAATGAAATTCATAAAATAGGACTGCTTTATCTGCAATATGAAATTTTATTAAAGGGGTACAAAACCATTTATCTGGGCGAAAGCATGCCAATCGAAAATCTACAGGATTTAACCAAACATTTTGAGAACATTACCTTTGTTTCCTTCATGACCGTTCAGCCAGATCGCTCTGTGATAAACCAATACGTTAAATCGATGGGACAAAAATTACTTCAAAAAAACAACGAGATTTGGTTAATGGGTAATATGGTCGAACACATAGACAGCAAAATTTTATCAGACAGAATACGTATTTTCGATTCGATGGAAGAAACAATCAGTATGCTATAATATTTTTGTTTAAAGTTTTTGTATATTTGTTAAACAAATGAAAAAAACTGTCGCCATAATAGGATCAGGCTTCTCTGCTTTAGCCGCCTCATGTTACCTCGCACAACAAGGCAACACCGTAACTGTCTACGAAAAAAATGACACTATAGGCGGTCGTGCCAGACAATTTAAAAAAGAAGGTTTTACCTTTGATATGGGACCAAGCTGGTATTGGATGCCCGATGTTTTTGAACGCTTTTTTCAGGATTTCAACAAAAAAACATCCCATTATTACGAACTTATAAAACTGAACCCTGCTTACAGGGTTTATTTTGGAGTAGATGATTTTATTTCGATTGATGACAATCTGGAAGAGATAAAAAACACTTTTGAAAATATCGAAAAAGGAAGCGGCCCTAAACTGGAAGCTTTTATTAAACAAGCCAAAAGCAATTATGATATTGCGATAAAAGAACTGGTTTACCGTCCCGGAGTTTCGCCACTTGAATTAATCACACCTGAAACCACTTTAAAACTCAATCAGTTTTTTAGCACGGTTAGTCACGATATCCGAAAGAAATTCAAAAATGAAAGGCTTATTCAGATTCTTGAATTTCCTGTTCTCTTTCTGGGAGCAAAACCAACTAAAACGCCCTCTTTTTACAATTTTATGAATTACGCCGATTTTGGCCTGGGAACATGGCATCCTAAAACAGGAATGTTTGATGTTGTTCGGGGTATCGAAAACTTGGCTTTAGAGTTAGGCGTGACCATTAAAACCAATTCTGCTATTGAAAAAATAATCGTTGAAAACAAAACCGCAACCGGAATTGTAATGGACGGAAAAACAATCCATGCCGATATCGTTTTAAGTGGTGCCGATTATCATCATAGCGAAACTTTACTGGATCATGAACATCGTGCCTATTCTGAGAAATATTGGTCAAGTCGGGTTTTCGCACCTTCTTCGCTCCTGTTTTTTGTGGGATTCGATAAAAAAATTGAAAATATTTCGCATCACGCCTTGTTTTTTGATGTTGATTTTAACCAGCATGCTGCCGATATTTACGATAATCCAAAATGGCCCGATGCTCCTTTATTTTATGCCAATTTTCCATCAAAAACAGATGAAACAGCAGCCCCGAAAGGAATGGAAAGCGGATTTTTCCTCATTCCCCTGGCCCCCGGAATAGAGGACAGCGAAGAGCTTAGGGAAGAATATTTTGCAAAAATCATGACCCGGTTTGAACTCCTTACAGGGCAAAATATTAAAAATAACATTATATTTAAGAGATCATTTTGCAAAAATGATTTTGTAACCGATTATAATGCTTACAAAGGAAATGCGTACGGAATGGCGAATACGTTATTACAAACCGCTTTTTTAAGGCCAAAACTAAAGAGTAAAAAAGTTCGTAATTTATATTTTACCGGACAATTAACTGTTCCCGGCCCAGGTGTTCCGCCTGCTTTAATTTCAGGAAAATTAGTAGCTGAGTTAATTCAAAAATCTTTTAGATCTTAAAAAATGAAATCACTATTCGACACCGTTTCTTTCAAATGTAGCAAATTGGTTACCCAACACTACAGCACATCCTTTTCGTTGGCGGTTAAGATGCTGTCACCAAGCATTCGCGAAGCGATTTACAGTATATATGGATTCGTTCGTTTTGCTGATGAAATTGTCGATTCATTTCATGAGTATGACAAAGAAAACCTCATCAACGATTTCGAAAAAGAATATTATAAAGCTGTTGAAGCAGGAATTAGCTTAAATCCGATTCTTAACTCTTTTCAGCATACCGTAAAACAATATAACATTACAGATGATTTAGTTCAGGCATTTTTAAAAAGCATGAAACTGGATCTGATCAAATCAACATACAGCTCACAAACTGAATATGAAGATTATATTTACGGTTCTGCCGATGTTGTAGGTTTAATGTGCCTGAAGGTTTTCGTAAAAGGAAACGATCAAAAATACGAGCAGCTCAAAAATGAGGCAATGCGTTTAGGATCAGCTTTTCAGAAAGTAAATTTCCTTAGAGATCTAAAAGATGACAATCTGGTTTTAAACCGAAATTATTTTCCCGGAGTCGATTTGAACTCTTTTGATGAAAATGCCAAAACCACCATTATCGACGAGATCGAAGAAGATTTCAGAATCGCATATCAGGGAATCGTAAAACTGCCTATAGAAGCGCAATTTGGGGTTTACACTGCTTACATCTATTACAAAAAACTGCTCAAAAAACTAAAAAACACACCGTATTATGAAATTGGAAGCTCGCGAATCAGAGTTTCTAATTACACAAAAGCAGGGCTTTTAGCGCAATCTTTTGTAACTTACAAATTAAAATTAGTGTAGGATCCATTTCCAGCACACAGAAACATAAAATTGCTAATTGGAGTAAAAGTCAAAAATAAAATAACAAATCATTTTCACATAGCTATGTGTATTTCAACAAGTGAAACACCTCTTTTTAAAGCGAACAAAAATCATGTCTCTATGTGTTTAAATAGTCTTCACCATAAAAATCCAGGCTTATTCTTCAACAATTCAAAATATACAAAATGATTTCTTTCTTAATCTTTTTAGGCGTTTTTCTCTTCATGGAATGCGTTACCTGGCTTACCCACAAATACATCATGCACGGACTCATGTGGTATTTCCACGCTGATCATCACCAGCCCAGGTACGAAGATACCTTTGAGCGCAACGATATTTTCTTTGTCATTTTTGCCATTCCCAGTATCGTGCTGTTTTACTTTGGTGTTCAGGGCGGATTCAATTATTTGTTTTTCATCGCTTGCGGAGTGACTACTTATGGTGCGTGTTACTTTTTAATTCATGATGTTTTAATTCATCAGCGGTTTAAATGGTTTAAAAACACTAAAAATAAATACCTGATTGGTTTACGGAAAGCACATAAAATTCATCACAAACATCTGGGAAAAGAAGATGGAGAATGTTTTGGAATGTTATTCGTACCTTTTAAATATTATAAAATGTAACATCTTTTGGGCGTTACCCAAGGGTCGGGTCTTTCGTTCCTGCTTTTTTGTATCAGGCAAAAAAAGCCTCACACAAAAAGAGCTCCACTACAACCCCTAACGCAAACGTATTCAGGAATCCTCTGTAATAACTGATTTTATGAAAGTATATAAATTAGAAACCGTACAACATATAAACGCCAGTATCGAAGAATGTTGGGACTTTTTTTCGAGTCCAAAAAATCTTCAGACGATAACACTAGACGATATGAGTTTCGAAATTCAGGATTTTGATGGCAAACGCATGTATCCCGGACAAGTGATTACCTATACATTAAAACCGCTTTTAGGAATTAAAATCAACTGGATGACGATCATTACCGTTTCTCAGGAAAATCAATATTTCGTAGACGAACAACGTTTTGGACCTTATGCATTGTGGCATCACAAACACTTTTTTGAACCCACAGAAACCGGTACAAAAATGACCGATGTCGTCCATTATGCCTTACCATTTGGGTTTTTAGGCCAATTTGCCAATAAAATAATGGTCCGAAATAAACTAAAATCAATTTTTGAGTATCGGCACAACAAAATTGAAGAATTATTCAATTTAAAATAATTTTTTGACCACAAGATTTCACAGATTAACACAGATTATAATTCTTTACCCTATTTTCTCACGCAGATTTTACAGATTTTATTTTTTGATTATAATTGAAAAAAAAATCCGGATGTATCTGCTTAAATCTGCAAAATCTGCGTGAAAGAAAAAAGATAAAGCAGCATCCCTCTTACAATGACAAAACAAAAAGTTACTTTTTTCTGGTTTCGACGTGATTTACGTCTGGATGATAATATTGGATTATTCAATGCCCTACAAGCTGATTTTCCCGTAATTCCACTATTTATTTTTGATCATGACATCTTAGAAAATCTTCCTGAAAAGGATGCAAGAGTTACCTTTATATACGATTCGCTTCAAAAAACAAACCAGGAACTCACTACAATTGGTTCTTCCCTCTTAATTAAAAAAGGAAATACGGCTGAGGTTTGGAAATCCTTACTTGAGGAATTCGACATTCACCAAATCTTCTTTAATAAAGATTATGAGCCTTTTGCTATTGAACGCGATCTGGCTATTCAGGAAATCATCACAAAAAATAACATTGAATCCTTTTCATTTAAAGATCATGTGATCTTTGAAGAAAAAGAAATCACCAAAGCTGACGGACTTCCGTACACGATATACACGCCCTACAAAAATAAGTGGCTGGAAAAATATCATCTTTCGGGAGTTATAGAAACGGATACGACCCCTTTCTATCACAATTTTGCTAAAAACCAATTCAGCTTCCCGGAATTATCCGAAATTGGTTTTGAAAGAAGCTCAATAAAAGTGCTTCCTCATAACCTAACCCAAATTGGCAATTATAAGGAAACCCGCGATTTTCCTGCTTTAGACAGTACTTCATATTTATCTCCGCACTTACGTTTTGGAACGGTAAGCATTCGGAAATTAGTAAATTGGGCCAACAAGAAAAACCAGACTTTTTTGAGTGAGTTAATCTGGAGAGAATTTTTTATTCAAATCTTGTTTAGTTTTCCAAATTGTGTCAATCATAATTTCAAGTCGGCTTATGATGGAATTCAATGGCGAAATAACGAAGACGACTTTAAGCGTTGGTGTTCCGGAACTACAGGTTATCCCATGGTCGATGCCGGAATGCGCCAGCTTAATGAAACAGGTTATATGCACAATCGCGTGCGAATGGTTGTCGCCAGTTTTTTATGTAAGCACTTATTGATCAGCTGGCAATGGGGCGAAGCTTATTTTGCTGAAAAATTGTTGGATTTCGAGCTGGCATCAAACGTTGGAAACTGGCAATGGGCAGCAGGAACAGGTTGTGATGCTGCACCTTATTTCAGGGTTTTCAATCCGGAAATTCAACAAAAGAAATTTGACGAAAAAGGAATCTACATCCGTAAATGGATTCCTGAATTTGATTTAGGCTACAACGAACCCATGATTGATCATGCTTTTGCCAGAGATCGCGCAATTGCGACTTATAAGGCGGGGATTTTGAGGTAATCTTTTGGCTTTAGGTTTCAAGATTTTTTTTTAGCATTTTAAAAAACAGTCTTATCATTCTGACGAAGAAAGGATCATACTAGTAGCACTACAAAGTTTGGAGTTTTTCTTCTCAGAGTTTCTTATGTGATCCTTTCTTCGTCAGGATGACATACTTTATGGCTGCTTTATAAATAATTCCAAATTTAAATTGGTCCCGATAAAAAAACCTTTATCAAAGTTAAAACTCTGACAAAGGTTTTTTCATATCCCACTTTGTGTATTGTAAAAACGAAACCCCGGGCCC
The DNA here is from genome assembly GCF_044007335.1 of Flavobacterium sp. FlaQc-48. Taxonomy (NCBI): domain Bacteria; kingdom Pseudomonadati; phylum Bacteroidota; class Flavobacteriia; order Flavobacteriales; family Flavobacteriaceae; genus Flavobacterium; species Flavobacterium sp. FlaQc-48. The sequence goes on from NZ_JBIPCR010000008.1 coordinate 51,768, forward strand.
TGATAAAAGCGATATCCTTTTGTGACGGGGTTCGCCGCAAAAGATATCGTAGATAGCAGGAAATAGTTCCTAATATTTTTTATAATTATCGACAACAATTTTCGCTTTCAGATCAAACATTAAATTATACAAACCAAAGAAAGTACGGTTCATGTAAATAAAATGCTTAGACCCTCTATTTCCGTTCATTTTTCTTAGATTGGTATCGTTTGAGAAACGTTCTCCCAGTTTAGCGATGCTTTCAAAAAAAGTTTCATCGGCAAAATCGAAATCTTCTTCCTGAAAAGGTTTTGTAAAAAGGGATAACAAATCATGAAACATCTCTGTAAAATATTCAATTTCTGAAGGCGAATCTTCGGGACGAAGAATTTCTAATTCGAATAGTTTTTCATTGAAACGCGCTTTATCCGTAATGACATTTTTATTAATTAACTCAAAATACGGCACATAAAATTCTTCAGGAATTTGTTTCATACATCCAAAATCCAAAGCAATTAAATGGTTCTCGTCATCCACCAGAAAATTTCCGGGATGCGGATCAGCGTGCACTTTTCGAAGTACGTGAATTTGGTACATATAAAAATCCCAAAGTGCCTGACCTATTTTGTTGCTCGCTTCACGATCTGTATTTTTAGCGGTAAACTCTGAAAGATGAATCCCCGTCATCCAATCCATAGTAATGATTTTCTCTGAAGAAAACTCAGGATAATAACCCGGAAAAAGTATGTTTTCGATTTTGCTACAGGCCTCTACTACTTCCTGGCTTTGTTTTAGTTCTAATAGATAATTAGTTTCTTCGATGAGCTTGTCTTCGACTTCTTTAAAATATTTATCAGAATCTTTTCCCTGCAAATTAAACATTCTGATGGCAATGGGTTTTACCAAAGCCAAATCTGATGAAATACTATTGGCAACACCCGGATACTGAATTTTAACCGCTAGTTTTTTGCCGTCTTTTTTAGCCAGATGCACCTGACCAATACTTGCCGCATTCACTGAATTAGCGTTGAATTCGTCAAAGATTTCATAAGGCGTCTTGCCAAAATTAGTTTTAAACGTTTTTAACACCAACGGTGCCGAAAGTGGCGGAACAGAAAACTGTGACAATGAAAATTTCTCTACATACGCCTGCGGCAAAAAGTTTTTATCCATACTTAACATTTGGGCCACTTTAAGCGCGCTTCCTTTCAGGCTTTTAAGGCCATCATAAATATCCTCGGCATTATTCTCATTGAGTTTATCACGGGTCAAATCAGGATTCACTATTTTTTCAGCATAATGCTTTACGTAGTTTACTCCTATTTTTGCACCGGTTTGTACCAATTTACTGGCTCTTTCTATTTTCGATGTTGGTATATAATCGATTGTTTTCATTGTTTGCTGTATATTTTTTCTTTAAACAGAAATTTTCCAAAATCTATAAGATGATTGATGGGTTCAACATTCATTAACTGAAAGGATGCATTTACCGATTTTTCGATAAAAATATCTGTTTTCTCAAATGCTGCCGAAGCATCATCTTTCCAGAATTTTATGGTCATCAACAATTGCAGCCATGCACTTTCCTGAATGGCTTTTTCCTGGAATTTTTGAAGTTTTTCCTGCTCCAGTCTGTAATCATCTGTCAGGATTTCAGAAACATATTCTTTGAAAGCTTCGCGAAGCGTGGTTAGTTGCACTAAATTTCTAAGAGGGTTTCTGTCAAATTTCAACGCTTGCAAAACATAACTTCTGTTGGCTGTTAAAAGCTCAAAAAATGTAAAGTAAAAACTTAGCATTTTGTTTTTCATATCGTATTCTTGGTACTCTGCATTTTTTTGCAACAGATCAATTGTATTGACAAAAAACAATCTGAATATTTCTTTTTCTAAACCTTCTAATGTTCCAAAAAAAGCATAAAACTCGGATTCTGAAAAATCATTTTCTTTTGCAAAATGATAAACCGACTTTGGTTTTTGTCCTTTATCAAGAACTTCTTCCATATATATTGAAACAATTTCATCTCTTGTAATAGTCTTTTTTTTCGTTGCCATTTTATTAAAATTTAGAATTTGCCTTAAAGGTAAGCAATGTTTAAGTATCTTTACTTTGCCTTAAACAATATGCACTGTTAAATATATTATAAACTATCATGGCAAAAAATGTTTTACTAACCGGAGGCACCGGATTTATAGGCAGCTATTTAACCGATGTACTAATTGACAATGGTTTTACAGTATCAATCTTAAGTCGTTCTGCAAGAGAAAACACCTCACTGATCACTTACTATAAGTGGAATTTAAAAAGCAATTATATCAATGAAGAAGCTGTTCTGCAAGCTGATTACATCATTCATTTAGCAGGCGAAGGTATTGTTGAAAAAAGATGGAGTAAAAGACGCAAGAAAGCCATTTTAGAAAGCCGTGTACAACCCATCGATCTTATAGGCTCTATTTTAAAAAAGAACAATAAAAAATTAGATGCTTTTATTTCAGCCTCGGCTATTGGAATTTACGGCGCTGTTACCAGTCATAAAATCTGCACCGAAGATACTGCTCCTGCAAATGATTTTTTAGGATCAACCTGCCAGCAATGGGAAAAGGCTGTTGATGCTATTGGAACATTAGGAATTAGAACTGTAAAGGTAAGGACCGGAATTGTATTTGGTAAAAATGAAGGCTTTCTTAAAAAAGTTGCTCCCAGTTTTAAGGCTGGTTTTGGCGCCGTTTTAGGAACAGGCAAACAATACTTACCCTGGATACATGTTGAAGATTTATGTGCAATTTATTTAAAGGCGGTTACAGCCCCGGATTTAGAAGGCCCTTACAACGCCTGTATTACAGATAACACTACCAATTCAAGATTCTCCAGAACTTTAGCTAATTTATTTGGATATGCCATCTGGCTTCCTAAAATCCCGCCTTTTGTTTTAAGAATTATTTTGGGCGAAATGAGTGTAGCAGTTCTTGAAGGACAAAGGGTTTCATCAGAAAAAATACAAAAAACAGGTTTAGAATTTCAAATTACAGACTTAGAAAAAGCACTTGTAAGCTGTCTCGATTAAACTTTATTTTAAAGTCAGGTACATTATCTCTTCGCTTCGCACTACTCCAACTAAATTAGTATTGGCTGTTGTCGAAATTTTACTGGCCACAACACTGGGTATTGCAATATTAAAATCTGAAACTAAAATTGGGTAGTTACACGTAATTTGTATTCCCTGAGGCACTCTTTTTATTAAAGCTTTGAAATCAATAATTTTTGATTTTCCATGAAGGTAAAGTTTTCCCGTGACATCATATTCTTTTTCAACACCATCAACATTTTTAAGATCAAACTTTTCAATTTTGCCTTTAAAAACGGATTTGGGATATCGGTGACTTTCTAAATAATTTTCATTAAAATGAGTTTCCATTAAATCCATTTTAAAATGAAAATCTTTTATAAAAACAGTACAGACAAGCGTACTGGTTAAAGGTTCCAGAACAATCGTTCCAAGCTTATTTACCGCTTTTACCTCTTCAAAAAAAGGTACAGAAGCTTCAAAATTTACAATGGCCGTGCTGGTTTTAAATTTATCCTGAGCCAGTATAGAAAATGCGGTAAAAAATAAAATTAATACAGTAATTTTTTTCATAATCGTCAACAATTAACAATTATGTCATTCACTTTTTTTTACTTTAAGAAGAGAAGAAAAACTGGACTTAATAATTAGCCTAAAAAAAGGAATGGCAATACTCCGTGAAAAAGTGATAACCAAATGTTTCTACTTAAAGTTACGAAATATTAGCGCTTTTAGTTCCTTCTTTTATGCTAAATATTTGTGAATGTTTTTATTTGTAAAAAGTATTCAAAAGATCTAAAAAAAGCTGTCTTTTACATTCAGGTGGATATGATTTTTTACCCTTGTACTTCTGTACAAATCTCAATTAAAAAGCCATCTAAATCTCTCACATAAGCTACAATTTGTCCCCAGGGTTTTTGTGTGGGTTCTTTTACCAATACAGCTCCAAAAGAAGTTGCTTTTTGTACCAGTTCACCAACCTGATCTGTTATAAAACCTAACTCGATTGCAAAAGGCTTATCTTCTAAATTGCTTTCGATAAAACCTTCTTTTAAATTTTGAGCTGCTAATTTTTTGGAAGCAAACGAAATAGTCGTTTCGCCGGTGCTCAATTCGCCATAATCATTTTCGGGCGTTACAAATTTTCTTGAAAACCCAAACGTGTTTTCATAAAAAACTATAGCCTTTTCTACATCTTCAACATATAAAATTGTATATCCGAACTTTACCATTTTTAGTTATTTTTAATTGGATGATTATTTTACCTGATTTCCAAAAGAACATTGTATTTATCTAAACTCGCCAGATCTTCAATAGAATTCACATTAGCCAGTTTTTCATGTTCTTCTACTTCTTTTTTTAATTCAATGTGTTTAATGCCTTTTCTAAAACGGCGCACTTCATCCAGATTCGATAAAATAAGTCCGGGAACCGGAACGCTCTTACCTTCTTTGTCTTTTGCTACCATCGTGAAATAAGACGAATTACAGTGTTTTACGGCACCTGTCTGAATATTTTCTGCCTCGACACGAATACCTACAATCATAGAACTTCTGCCTACATAATTTACAGAAGCTTTCATGGTAACAAGTTCACCAACTTCTATTGGTTTTAAAAAGTTCACTGTATCCACAGAAGCTGTTACACAATAGTTTCCGCTAAATTTTGATGCTGATGCAAAAGCAATCTGATCGAGCAGCTGTAAAATGTAACCTCCATGAATTTTGCCACTAAAATTGGTATGCGATGGTAACATCAATTCTGAAATACTTATTTTGGATGATGAAACCGGTTTAAAATCTGCAGTCATAATTATTTATATTTAAAAGGGGAATTTTCTTTTTGAACAGCGGTGATAAAAAAATGAGAATCTCCCCACCAGCTAAAGGTTCTGTATCGTTCAACATAAGTCAGCTTAACATATTGCCCCTGCAAATCGTTTAGCTGATCAATAACTTTTTTATCGCTGTCTAAAACCGAAAAACTAAAAATTTGTGACCCGGAAACGCCCTGGCTCAGTTCTCCTTCCCAGGTTTTCATCATTACTCCCTTATGACTCATTCTGATTAATTCGCCGGAACGATATCCTTCACTGTAAGGAACGTAATAGATGAATAAAAAATAAGCCGATAAACTTAAGACACTAATTGCGGCAATTATGATTAAAACTTTTTTCATTTAATTTTTAATTTAAAGATTGATTCTCGTCTGTATTTGATGCTCTTGCGATAATATTTTCCGGAAGTGACTTTTTAGCCTTGGCTCCCATTTTCTTTAATTTTTCGACACTCGATATTAAATTCCCTCTGCCGTCTACAAGTTTGCTCATGGCATTTTCATATTCGGTTTTTGTATCTTTAATTTTATTTCCAATTCGAACCAGATCGGTAACAAATCCTTCAAATTTATCATATAATGCTCCGGCTTGCCTGGCAATTTCAAAGGCATTTTCCTGTTGCTTCTGATTGGTCCACATACTGTCAATTGTGCGTAAAGTTGCTAACAAGGTAGTTGGGGTAACAATAACAATATTGCGATCGAATGCTTTATTATACAAAGTAGAGTCTTCGTTTAACGCAATGGCAAAGGCGGGTTCTATGGGAATAAAAAGCAATACAAAATCAGGGCTCTCGATTTGATATAAGTCATGATAGTTTTTACTGCCCAGCTGCTCGACATGCCTTTTAATTGAGTTAACATGTTCTCTCAGAAAATCAATTTTAAGAATATCCGATTCTTCATTGATCCATCTTTCATACGCTACTAATGAAACTTTTGAGTCCACAATCATTTTTTTGCCATCTGGCAAATTGATCACCACATCCGGCAAAACTCTGTTTCCTTCATTATTGGTAAAACTTTGTTGCACTTCATATTCGCGTCCTTTTTCCAGACCTGACTTTTCAAGAACGCGTTCTAAAACCAGCTCGCCCCAATTCCCCTGCATTTTACTGTCTCCTTTTAAGGCTTTGGTCAGGTTTAGGGTTTCTTTGCTCATTTGGGCATTCATTTCGCTTAAACCAACAATCTGCTGACGTAATGCTGCATGATAATCGATACTTTCTTTGTGTGTTTGTTCGACTTTTTGCTCAAAGCCCTGAATTTTATCCTGTAGGGGCAGCAGGATATTTTTCATGTTTTCGCTATTTTGCTCGGTAAATTTAGCCGACTTTTCTTCGAGGATTTTATTGGCTAAATTTTCAAACTCTTTGGTAAACTTTTCCTGCAACTCGTTGATCTCGTTTTTTTGTTCTTTATGGCGTTCCCATAAATTTTCAAAATCTACTTCTTTTTTAGAAAGCTGAATCGCCAGACTGTCTTTCTCTGTCCTGATATTTTCTTTTTCTGTATGTATTAAAGAAAGTTGTTTTTCGAAATTTTTTCTTTCGATTTCAAACTGCTCTTTTTGCAATTGGAATTGATTGGAGTTTGCATTCAGTCGCTCCTCCAGACTTACTTTTTCTGACTGAAACCTGGCCGAAAACAATAATTTCCCCATGTAAACCCCTAAAAATAGTGCTACAACAAAAGCGGACAAATACGGAAGAATATCCATCATATTACATTTTTTTAATGAAGTAAAAATAAGCAATAAGACGTAGTTCATAATTTTAAATAGCACTTTTTTCAGAATTAAAACTCATTCTAAACCAAATCAAACATTAAAAAAAATATTTTTTCACGCAACCATTTCATAAAGACGCTATCTACTAAATATAACCTATTAAAAATTTATCATGAAAAAATTAATGTTAAGCTTGTTTATAGCTTTTGGATTTAGTGCCTGCTCTCTTAATAATGACGATTTAAAGGTAGATTGCGGAGCCAGCCAAGACAAAACTTTTACAGGATTTCCACTTTTATGCTCATACAGCGTTAACACTTTACCTACGAATCCAGCCGCAGTTTTAGTAGGTTCTGATGAAAAAATGAAATCGTTATTTACCAAACATGAAAATAGCTGTCCTAACAGTACAGATACTCCTATCGATTTTTCTAAAGATATTTTAGTTGGTATTTTTGCCGGTTTAAAAACAACAAACGGATACTCTATTAAAATTACCACGATTGAAGAAAATAAATGTGAAATTTTAATTAACTATTACGAAAAAGCACCTCAGGCTGGGGAAACTATTGTTTCTGCCCCAAGTTATCCTTCAGATTTTATTTTAATTCCAAGAACCTCAAAAGCAATTCTTTTTAATAAGGTTTCAGAAACTACTGTTAACATCAATAATAATATCGTAATAGGAAGTTTCAATAAACAATGTACTACTGCCGATTGCCAAAAATTCTTTCAAATTAATGATTTCAACATTTTAAAATTCCAAAATGTGGTTGCCGGCGGTTATGATTTTAATCAGTACAGATATACTGCAACGACTCAAAAAGGTGATTATACACTTTTTCTAAAAAATGTTCCTACTGAAATTTTAAACTTAAAAGGACAAACTAAAACCTACGGAACACCGGATGCAGTTGACCACGGTGGTGTATATTTTGAACTTCGCCAGGGTATTACGGTAACTAAAGTTTTTATCGATAATACAGATACTGCTGATCAAAGTACGGAAGTGAAAATTTTCAAAAAAGCGATTCAGGACAAAATCACAAGTCTTAAATAAAATCAAATCATGAAAAAACAATTCTTATTACTTATTGTGGTGTCTTGCCTTTTTTCAACGGCTTATTCACTGGAATCTACCACTATGAACTCAGGTTCTATAGTCAACACCTGGATTTGGGAGAAATCAATTGGAGGATCAAATAATCCTTACACAGCAACCCCAAAAACTATTGGATTTAATAAAAAAGTAGTTTTTACACCAAACGGAAGAGTGATCACTTACAAAAATGATATTGAAATTAGAAATAGTACGTATCAAATAGAAAAAGGCATTGGTTTTTCAGATCAGACAGAACATGACTTAATTACCTTTGAAGGCAAGACTTATATCATAGAAAACCTTGACAATCAAAACCTAACAATTGTAAGCAACTGTCAGGATGCAGCTCGTACTATTTTTAAAAGGTAGTTTTATAAGCTTATAAAAACTATTTTTGCAAAACTAACCAACACCACATTTTTGAAAGACGATTTAGAAAAGTACATCAAGCTGTGCATAAAAAATGACAGAGAGGGGCAACTGAAAATTTATCAGTTGTTCTCTCCTGTTTTATATGGTATCTGCTTAAAGTATATGAAAAATGAAGACGATGCCAAAGATGTATTTCAGGAAGCATTTGTTATCGTTTTTCAAAAAATCGGCCAATACAAATTTGAAGGAAGCTTCGAAGGCTGGCTAAAGCGTATTTTTATTAATAAACTAATTGAAACTCTAAATAAAAAGAAAAAAGAAAGTTTTTTTCTGGATGTTTTTGATCCGGATACTGATTTTATCGAAGAAGAGGAATTAGATATTGTTCCAATAGAGCAAGAAAAATTGCTTGAATATATTCGGGATTTACCCGATCAATACCGGACAGTTTTCAACTTGTATGTTTTTGAAAAAATGAAACATAAGGAAATAGCCGAATTATTAAAAATCTCTGAAGGAACATCAAAATCAAATTTAAACAGGGCCAAGCACATTTTGCAAAAAAAGATATTGAGTATAAAAAATTTTAAAATAGCATGAAAAAGCAAAATATAGAAGATATTTTTTCATCAATGGAAAACTTTTCGAGTGTTCCGCCTCCTGAGCTATGGGGTCAGATTGAAGAAAAACTAGACAAGCCTAAAAAGAAAAAGAGAGCTATTCTTTGGTGGTCAGCTGCTGCATGCTTATTATTAGGTTTAATGCTCCCTTCTGTTTTACATTTTAATTCTACTTCAGGCATCAAAACTAAACATAATGGTAGTGCCGGAAATAATAATGTAGTTCTCGATACTAAAAAAGACAATGTAAATTCAAATACAACAATTCCGATTCAGGAAAACAATATTAATAAGGTTACCGTAGCGAATTCATCAAATGATACTGAGAATAACACTTCTGTAAAAAATAACGCAAATCCAGCGGATCGTGGTCAAAAAAACCAGGAAACAGTGGTTGCTCAGGCTGGTGCTGAAACAAAAACGAATTCTGATGGTTTAAATTCAAAATCAAATGGTAAACAAAACAATCTAAATCCTGCCGGAACTGAAAAAACGGTTGCGTCAGCAAAAGACAATACTGTCAATTCAAACAAATCGAATACCTTAAATTCAGGTTTAAAAAATCAGGTTTTAAGTACTGATAAAAAAGCCGTGAATCAAAATGTAGTCGAAAAAACTTTCAATACAGCCAATACAAACGGATTTAATTCTAATTTAAAAAGCCCTGCGTTAAATACTGATAAAAAAGCTTCGAATCAAAGTGTAGCCGAAAAAACTTTTAATACCGCCAATACAAACGGATTTAATTCTAATTTAAAAAGCCCTGCGTTAAATACTGATAAAAAAGCTTCGAATCAAAGTGTAGCCGAAAAAACATTCAATGCAACCAACACAAACAGTTTTAATTCTAATTTAAAAAATCCGGTTTTAAGTGCCGATAAAAAAGCAGCTAATAAAATTTTGGCCGAAAAAACTTTTAGTGCTGGTAAAACAAATGCTTTCAGTTCAAATACAACGAATCAATTACCAAATACTGTTTTTGAAAATCAACTGAATTCTAAAAACCCTGGCGCTCTGGCTTCTAATGGCTCAAATCCATTTTTAAATGAAAATGCAAACGGGAACGTAAGAGGGCTCAATGAAGGTACATTAAAACAAAAGAACGAAACTATATTGCCTAGTAAAGAACTTACCAGCAATTCAAAATTTACTACCGTTTTAAGTAAGCAAGACTCTGTACAGCTGGCCGAACTTCAAAATTTAGAAAAAGGCATTATTAGCCCGGAAGGAAAAAAAGAGCGTGAGGATAAAAAGGTGTCCAAAGGCGAAAAATGGGCCGTTGAAGTTTTTGCCGGAGTGGCAAGTTCTGAAAATTATAAAAATGACAAAACTTTTGGCAACACAAACGACTCGAAACAAAGTAGCACTTATGGTGTAAAAACAAAATATAAAATCAACAAAAAATGGGCAGTTGGATCTGGTCTTAAAATTAATGAATTGGGGCAGAGCGTTGCAAACGTTTCTTATTTAAGTGCAAAAACCAGTTCTTTTTTAGTTTCCAGTGATTATTTTAACCAAAATGCTTCAGCATTAGCGGCACCAATTACATCAAATGACAGCTATGCATTTGTTCCTCTTAATACTGCAAACGCACTAAAGCAAAATGGGATACAAAGCAGTAACATAGAAAGTGGAAATCTGGATCAGAGTTTACGATATATCGAAATGCCTTTGGAAGTTTCTTATTCTATTTTTAACAGAAATAAAGCAAGTATCAATTTAAATACCGGTGGTTTTATAGGCAAGCTGATTTCTAATAATGTGGCTATAGATGGCAATTATATTGGTCAGAATGTAAATGCAAACGATTATGTTTATGGTTCTACATTAAGTAGTACTTTACAATATCGAGTTTATAAGAAAACAAATGTTTTTGTTGAACCGGCAATGAATTACTACATCAATCCGTTAAACAATCAGTCTTTCAATCAGTTTCAATGGGGATTAAATTTTGGGTTAAACGTTTCTTTTTAAGGTTTTTTTTGTGCTAATTTTACAAAAATATCTTCTAAGAAATCACACTAAATGACTATTAAAAATAATTGGAATAGTATAGAATTATTACCAAAGGATCTTATTATTGCAAAAGAGCTCGTTTATGATCATTGCAATTTTGATGGTACGCAACCTCAGCCTGAACCAGAAAGTGCAGAATACGATGCCTATCGCTTTGATCTGAACGAAAAGCGAATTTGTTACAGGATGGCAAAAATAACACCAACCAAAACAGGCCAGTTTGTAACTTTATGGAAACGCAATGCAACCGGAATCATTGAACCTTTTGATTTTTCGGACTCCATTGATTTTGTGATTATAAGTGTTCGCAAGGACAATTTGTTTGGACAATTTGTTTTTCCTAAAATCCTTTTATTAGAGAAAGGAATATTTTCTACTTTAACAAAAGAAGGAAAAAGGGCTACAAGAGTTTATCCTCCCTGGGATGAAACTACAAACAAACAAGCTCAAAAAACACAGCAATGGCAGTTACATTATTTCTATAAAATAATGCCTGACGCAGATTTAACCAAATTCAAAACACTTCTCTAAAATTTTAAACATAAAAAAAGGCAGTTCAAAACTGAACTGCCTTTTTTAGGTTTTACTTTCTTTTTTATTTTTTTATGATCTTACCTTTATAGACCACTTTATTATTCTCTGTTAAAGTATACACATAAATACCAGATCGTAAATAACTTACCGGAATTGCTGTTGTACTTAAATCCTGTGTAGCATTTACTTCGACAGGATTACCAACCAAATGCCCTGAAATGTCATAGAATCTTAATTTTAGATTTCTGTCAGTAGTCGTTTTAACTGAAACATTTACCACATCACTTACAGGATTAGGGAATGCCTGCACAAAATAGCCGTTTTTAGTTTCAAAATCAATAGTAGATAAAACATCTTCTTTTAGGTTAAAACGAGCAATTACAGGTCCGTGATCTGAAGTTGTGTTGATATAATCCACAATATCTGCTCTAGGGTCGTAAACAGATATCGAATTAGCAATGTATTGATCATTCAACTCATTAGAAATAACAATATGATCTAAAAAGCTTTCCGGTGTAAAATTAAAATAACTATTTTTTCCCTGTTGACTAAGTCCTAAAGTCAGAGCATTATATCGGGTTTGATCTACAACAAAATTTTCGTAGGTCGAAGGATTATTCGTACCTACTACGGATGCTTTTACATCATCATTAAAATCTCCTAAAATAATTAAATTATGATTGGCATAATATTGATCTAAACTGTCTTTTAATACTTGAGTATCATATTTACGCTGGTTGTATTTTACAATATCAGCTCCGCTGTTGGCACGCGCATGAAGATCGACAACATTTATGAGCTTTTTAACTCCGCCAATATTGGTTTCTAATTGTACCATGTAAGGCAAACGTCCTGATGAGAAAAAACTCGCACTAGGGTTTACAGGAGCAGGACTCGCTACCGGATAATTAGTCAAAGTTTTTGTTCCTGCAAGCAATTCATCGTACAAACCTTTAAACATTACTTTTGTAGCTTTAACTGTAGTAGTTTTTGTGTTGTAAAGCACTACTAATTTTTGAGGTGGAAAAGTTGGTGATTCCGGTTCATGTGAATACGACCATGAAGTTGAAATTGTCTTATCGAATGTTTTTCCGTTAATGTTTATTTGTTTAATCAAATCGTCGATAGCCCCGTCATTCGAAACTTCCTGAACGACATAAACATCGGCATTTAGTTTATTCATTACTTTGGCAACATTCTCAACTTGCAAAATATCATCTGTAGGGCCAAATTCTTTCCCGGTTGCGTCTTTTACATCAGAAGCAAAAAATTCTAAATTGTAAGTTGCAATATCAAAAGTATCTACTTTTGGAATAGATGTCGCTGTTAAAGTACCTATTTGTTTATTTAAGGAAGTTCCCGTTGCAGTTAGAATTCCTGTAATTGTTACTTCTTTTGCAATAGGCGCAAATCTAACATAAACTGGTTTTCCCGCTGCAGCATCGGCAGCGCTAACAGTAACATTTGATAAAAATGAACTATTATCTAAAGATACCTGATAAGAAGAAGAGGCCGTAATTGTAATATCTCCGTAACCTTCTCCTTTTAAAACAAAAGACTGACTTGCCGAAAATTCGCCAGGATGTGTATCATCTAAATCTAAAACAGGATTTGAAACCAAATAAGCCGTTTCATTACTAATTTTAATATCGTCTAATGACCATTCGGCAGCAAAAGTATTGCCTCCCTTTGTGGTTTCATAAACCCATGCCAAATAAACAGGGCTTGTTTTATAAGCATCTAATTTAATATATTGAGATTTGGTATATATATTGGTAATAGCTGGAAAATCACCTTGTAATTCTGTCCATGTTGCCGTTTCCGGATTACTTTTGCCATCATAATCACTAGAAACCATTAATTTTAAACCTGGCCCTGCATAATACTTACGAGAATAAAAAGAAAGTAAAGCATAATTTGTAAAAGTATCTAAATGTAATTTAGGCGAAATCAACCAGTCTTTACTTGGTCCGTTATCAGAATATCCGTTTATTAAAACCGCTCCTGCTCCTGAATTTATATTCTTCGCACTTGTTGTTGCTACCCATTTATTTAAAGGACCTGATACATTGTATTGTGTCCATCCGCTATTGGTTAGTACATTTGAGTCATTAAATCCTTGCTCATACGGATTAATTCCTGCTCCGCTAAGAGTAACCGTTTTGGTTACTCCACCAGTTGTTGTATGTGATATTTGTCCGGAAGAATTGCCTAAAGCAGTTGGAGTAAATTTTACATAAACCGTTGGTGTTGCATTTGAAGCAAAATCAGAAACTGAATATGTAATTGAAGATGCAAAAGTCGAATTATCTTTAGATAATGTAAAGTTTGACGAAGACGAAGTTACAACTACATCATTTGTTAAATCTGTAGCCTGAATTTGATAGCTTGAAGCTTCTGAAGTATAGGTCGGTTCAGCAAAAAGACTTAATGAAGTTACTGTTGAAGACAACACTGGAATCACAACGTTTGAAGTTGTAACATCTACTTTATTAACCGCTGTCTGAACATTTCCATAGGGATCCTCAGAAACGGAGAAAACAGAATACGAAGTTCCCAAACTTAATCCTGCAAAACTTTGTAGGTATTCCTGAGAAGCCTTTGAAATAGTAAGAAATCCTGATTGCAGCGCAGCAACATTATTTCCATCATTTCCGGCCTTTACCTGAGCTACAGATGGTGCTGCACTTCCTGCCGGTACTAAAGCATAATATGTTTTTCCTATTTCATCTATTTTATTAATAAAATCAAAACTATCTGATAAAATATTATTTGTTTTAGGATAACCCAAATTATTAATTGGAGCGGCAACATCTTCTCTAATGTCTAAATTATCAATGGCAAATGAAGGTCTTGAACCGCCACCAATAACTTGCTTTGCAATCCATCTTATTTGTACCAATGGCTGAAAGTTACAAGTAGCAGGCAAAACTACTTTAATATTTGTCGAATTTATGGGATCTGTCAACCCTGCATCTTTATGTACTGTTTTATTACTTAAATAAGCTGTTTCTGGTAATGTAATAAAGGGTCCGGAAGCACCAACTCGATACTGCAATGCCATTTCGTAGATGCACAAATTGCTAGTACCATTATAAGGATTTCGAATAACCATTGCATCATATTTTACCTGTAAGTTTTTATGACCAGTAGCTACAAACGCGAAACCTATTGCTAAATCTAAATTACTTGTATCCAAAAAACCAATTTTCCCATTATAATTGTGAACACCTCCTGTACCAAGACCTGCTGTACTATTCGCACGAAGATTTTGGTCAGTAGCACTCAAAGCTGCACTATATTCTGTTCCTGGAGCACCTCCATTTGCAGTCCACCCCTGAAAACCAGCTGGATAAGTTGCAGAACTTGCTGGTAATGAATTAAAATTTTGTTCGTAAGTAAGTGTTAAATCCTGATTAGGAGTTAATTCCTGAGGAGTTGGCATTGTCTGCGCAAAAAGATTTCCCGAGCAGCAACAAAAAAAACTTAAAAAAGCCATGAGATGGCGTACAGAGTAAATGTTTTTCATACGTTTAAAAAATAGAGTTTTTAGAAATCAAATTTATACTCTTTAAAGTTAAGGGAATATTGTGAAAACATAAACTTATTGTTTCCTATTTTATAAACATCTTCTAACAAAAATCAACTTATTATTAAATAAATTATACAATTACCATAGTTTTACTGACTTTACATTATTATATGTTATTGAAAGAATTTACTTCACTACATAAATTTAACAAGATTAAACTCTATTAATATAGATGAAAAAGAATAAATAAGGCTATCCCGAACTGAGATAGCCTTATAAAATATATACGAAAAAAAAGTTTAAATGGCAGTATATCCACCATCAGCAATAATATAACTTCCTGTAGTGAACGACGATTTTTCAGAACTTAAAAAAACTACCAATTCTGCAATTTCTTCAGCAGTTCCTAAGCGGTTCATTGGTGCTTTTGCAGCAATTGCTTTCATAGCATCATTATTTAAATGATCTTTTAGCAACGCTGTTTCTATATAACCCGGGCCAATTGCATTACAACGAATATTCTTTAAGGCATATTCTGCTGCAATATTTTTAGTTAAGCCTACCACTCCGTGTTTAGAAGCGGTGTAAGCAGGACTAAGCGGAGCTGCAACTTGTCCGTGGATCGAAGCAATGTTTACAATGCTTCCTCCTCCGTTTTTTTCCATTTGCTCTAATTGGTAGCGACAGGCATAAAAAACACCACTTAAATTTAAAGCAATTACTTTATCCCATGCTTCAGGCTCGTATTCTCCTGTAGGTTTTGCAGGTCCGCCCATTCCGGCATTGTTACAGGCAATATCAAGTCGGCCATATTTTGAAACGGCCACTTCTACCATTCGTTTGTTGTCATTTGCAGTTGAGGAATCGCCTTTTACAAAAAAAGCCTCACCAGCCTGATCCTTTATAACTTTTACGGTTTCTTCTCCGTGTTCTACATTGATATCTGAAACTACTACTTTTGCTCCTTCACGAGCATAAGCTTCTGCAACCGCGCGTCCGATTCCTGAACCTCCACCGGATACAAAAGCTACTTTGTTTTCTAAAAGTGACATAATCTTACATTTTAAATTTCTAGCTACAATTTACGAAGTTATCGAGGGATAACCATTGGAAAAACAAGCTTTAGAAAAACATTAACGTGCTTTGCCAATGATCTGTTATTTTATCTAAAAATGGCAAAAATCAACAAAAAAATCACTATTTAAAGGAAACAAGGCTTACTCGTCTAATTTCATGTTTCCGCGGTCTTCATGACTTTCCGGATTAGAGTCAGGATAACGATTGGGTGTGATATCTGAATTTCGATCTTTATTTTCTACTGTTTTTTTCGCCTCTTCTTCTGTAGAAACACCACGATTTGCATTCACATTTTTTGGATCAACACTATCTTTCACTTTTTTAACATCCTCATTTTCATTTCGTGCCCTGCCTACTACCTCTTTATTTCCATCTGCATCGGTTACTACTTCTTTTTTCAGATTGGCATCATCCGATTTTCCGTCATGCGAAATGTTCTTCCCTTTCGATTCATCCATATCTTTTTGTACTCCGTTTATCTTTTTAGAGCCTAAATTATTAGTTCCCATAATTTTATATTTTAATGTTATTATTATAATATTACGAATTATAAGACGAAAAATTAAGCTCTTTAACATAGCTTTTGGTTTCATTACAGCATTAAACTTCACTTTAAAACACAAACAAAGTATTCGTTTTCAAATCATTACCAGTCTAATATTGTAAATTACAATGTGAAATCCTATTTTTAGCATGACCCAAAAAGAAAAAAACTGTTTCTAAATCATTCTCACAACACAAAAAACAAGTGCTATGAATTTTTTCAAAATCAAAACAAGCTGGACAAATGGTGAGTTTACTATCATCAAACTTTGTATTGCCTCCGCCTACATTCTAATTGGAAGTTATTTTCATGATTTTATCAAAAATTATTATACTCCTATAGTAGTCATCTTTGGTATAACCGTAATTTGGTTCGTTTATTTATGGGTAAAGAAAATGAAATCAGGAAAACAGGAATAACGTATAAATTTCATTTCAATTTCTTCTTTAATTACACCTCAAACAAAACTATCTTTGCAGTCAAAAAAATACGGCATGCACCAACACTTTATTCTTTTTAAACCTTACGGCTATCTGAGCCAGTTTATTTATGAATTAAAAAGAAAGAAAAAGCTTTTGGGAGAATTGTATAATTTTCCCGAAGGAACGATGGCTATTGGCCGATTAGACGAAGATTCTGAAGGTTTGCTTTTACTGACTACCGACGGAAAAGTAAGCGAACAAATAAGAAGCAAAAAAGTAAACAAAGAATATTATGTTCAGGTTGACGGGGTTATTACGCCGGAAGCAATTGAGCAATTACAAAAAGGAGTCGAAATTGGTTTTGATGGTGGCAAATATAAAACCAAACCCTGCTCTGCTTTTATAGTTACTGAAATTCCGGATTTTGGTCCAAGAGCAAAAAAAATACGGGACGAACGCCATGGGCCAACGTCATGGGCCTCGATAACGGTAAATGAAGGAAAATTTCGTCAGGTTCGAAAAATGACTGCCGCAGTTGGTTTTCCTACTTTACGTCTGGTACGTGTTCGTATAGGAAATGTATATTTGCAAAACCTGAAAGCCGGAGAAGTTGTAGAAGTGTCCGATTTTAAATTAAATAATGTGTCAATTTGAAAATTAGAGAATTTTGGTATTAGATCATTACCTCCTTTTAACTCTTACCCCTTAACTCATAACCCCTAAAAAATGCTAAACGTTGTTCTTGTAGAACCGGAAATACCTAATAATACCGGAAATATCGGAAGATTGTGTGTAGGCACCGAAAGCCGATTACACCTAATTCATCCGTTTGGATTTGTCATTAACGATAAAAATTTAAAGCGTTCCGGTTTAGACTACTGGGTGCATCTTGAGGTAACCGAATATCAAAACTTAGAAGAATGGATTCAGCAGATTCCGGATCATTCCCGGGTTTTTCTGATGAGTTCACATGCCGAAAAATCATATCTGGAAACTGATTTCCAGGATGGAGACTGGTTGGTTTTCGGAAAAGAAAGTGTTGGTTTAAGCCCTGAAGTTCTGGCACGTTTTGAAAATCATTTAACGATTCCGATGTCTAAATTAATCCGAAGTTTTAATATCGCGAATTCTGTTGCTTTTGTTGTTGGGGAAGCTAAGAGACAGATTGGATTGAAAAAATAATATGGAAAAGACAATTACGGTAAAGGATGCAATAACTAGAGGTAAAAAAGATTGTTTCCTGGCACAAGATACACCATGATAGAGTATTTGCTCAAACGAGTGGAAAAAGATCAACAAATTATCTCATATTTAATAGTGAAATGACAGACATAGATGAGTTAACTATCAAATTTGATGACTTGGAGAATTTATTACATGTTTACAGAGCACGTTTTGAGAACAATAATTAGGTCACAATAAACTTCCCTTTTTCAGCATCAAAAGTAATATGCTCATCTTGGAACAAAGTAGCAAAACTTCCGTTTGAAATTAAATTACAAGGTTGATCCTGAACCACCAGATCTGACGTCATGATGATCATTTCATCACTTAGCTGAATTGCCAGATCGATATCATGAGTCGAAAATAAAATACACTTTTGGGTTTCCTGTGTCAGCTTTTTCAGCAATTTGAACAATGAAACTTTGTGGAGTAGATCGAGGTGTGTTGTAGGCTCATCCAGAATAATAAGTGGTGTGTCTTGTGCCAATGCCCGTGCTATTAACACTTTTTGTAATTGCCCGTCGCTAATTTCGAAATGCTTTTTTTGAGCCAGATCCTCGATTTGAGTGAGCTGTAAAGCTTCCTGAACTTTTTCAATATCAGTTTGCGTTAAAGTGCCAATCCAATTCGTGTATGGCTGACGGCCCAACGCCACCAATTCAAAAACAGACAGATTACTTGGTGGTAATTTTTCGGTTAAGACTAAACTTAAATTCTGGGCTAAATCTAATGGCTTATAAGTAGATATGTTTTTATCATTCAACAAAACACTTCCCTCTAATGGTTCCTGAATTCCTGTAATTGTTCTTAATAAAGTTGATTTCCCAATTCCGTTTGCTCCAATTAATGAAATAAGCTTTCCTGAATTCAGGTTCAAATTTAAATCCTCAGCAATAGTCACAGTAGTTTTCCCGGACTTGTAGCCAATAGTTAAGTTTAAGGTTTTTAAGATCGATTTCATTTCGGCGTATTTTTTAAACACATAGAAACATAGATTTTTCTTTTAGTGTAAAAGTTATTTTAAAATTTACTCGTAAATTATCACATAGCTTACTTCTTAAAACTTTGGTAATAATTTATAATACTCATTCACAAATGTTTTTTGTCCTTCTTTAAAAATATTAAAACAATTAAAATTGATTAAAATTCCTTTTGGGGCTTGTAAAAGCTTTATATATGTAAAAAGTTGGGCTTCATGCATATTATTTATTTCAGATACTGCCTTTAATTCCATAACTAAACAGTTTTCAACAAACAAATCACATCTTAAATCAGTATTTAATTCTTTGCTTCTATATATTAGTGGCACCTTCATTTCAGTCGAAAAATTTATTTTTCGATACATTAATTCTTCTTTCAGACATTGGTGATAAATACTTTCCAGCAATCCTTTGCCAATTGTTTTATGCACCACAATACAAGCACCAATTAGCTCATAAGTTAATTCATCTAAATACTTTTGCGTAAACATTAATTCTTTAATTTAAATAGAGTCAAAGTTTAAATCGCATAGTCTATGATTTTTAAGGAAAAGTGAAACGCCTTTTTAGACTTTTCAAAACTATGTCTCTATGTGTTTAAAAACTAAGATATAAATTAATTGTAAGTTTTTACTGAAAATTTCTTTTTCGCATTAACAAATAAACTACAACCGGTGCACCAATTATAGAAGTGATAGCATTAATAGGCAATGTGGTATCTAATCCGGGTAATTGCGAGGCAATATCACAAAACAGCATAATGATACCGCCATAAAAAAGCGTGCTCCAATACAAAACTGCATGATTACTGGTCTGAAAAGTCAGCTTGGCAATATGCGGAACCGCAAGACCAATAAAGGCAATAGGACCTGCAAAAGCCGTTACACTTCCTGCCAGAATACTGGTTGCAAAAATGATTGTTAATCTTGCTTTTTTGTAATTCAATCCCATGCTTTTGGCGTAATTCTCTCCCAGAAGTAACGCATTCAGAGGTTTAATACTACCAGCACTTAACAGCAAACCAAAACTTACACAAACCGCCAAAATAGAAATTGAGGTCCACGAAAGATTTCCAAGACTTCCTAACGACCAAAAGGTAAATTTTTGTAGCTGTTCTGCTGAACTAAAATAGGTTAAAACCCCAACGATAGCACTGGTAAAACTACCAAACATAAGTCCTATAATTAAAATTGCCATTGTGTTTCTTAACTTTTGCGCTACTACTAAAACCAACATTAAAACCGAAATACTTCCTAATGTCGAAGCCAGTACAATGGCGTATGGCGACAATAAAACAGCATTCAAAAATGAAGGCAGTAAACCTGCACCTAAAATAACAATAGCGACAGCCAAAATTGCTCCGGAACTTAATCCTAAAACATCGGGTCCCGCTAACGGATTTCTAAATAAGGTCTGCATCAGTAAACCACTAACTGATAGTCCAATTCCAACTAAAAAAGCTGTGATTGCTTTTGGCAAACGATAATTTATAATAATATATTCCCAGGTCGATTTACTGGCCTGCCCTCCCGTTAAACTCGTATAAACTTCTTTAAACGGAATGGTAACAGATCCCAGACTAATGTCCAGAAAAAAAATAAACAAAAGTACCAGCCCCAGTACCGAAAACAGGATTATATTTCGCTTTTTATTTACCAATGCAATTAGTTTAATTTAGATGCAAAAGTGAATTCGTAGCTTGGTAATAAATCAGGATGAAATATTTTGATATAATCTTTTAAAACCAAATCCGGACGGCTTGGCGCCAATTCATAATAAACCGTTCCTCCGGTTGCCCCCAGTTTACCTTCGAAAGTATACACATTTTTAGAAGTAAAAGCATCAAATTGTGCGTAGTGCGGATTGGTTTTTCCAAATTCCTCCAATGTTTTAAACGAACCTGAAGCAATCCAGAAATTAGCTGTTTTTGCTTTAACCAGCACTTTTTCAAAAGATAGCCCTTCGCTACCGGTTCCTTTTAAATCTGCCCATAAATAATTAGCCTGAGCATCTTTCATAAACTGGGCAACCCAACTGTTTCCTTTGGCAACATACCATATGTCCTGATACATAGAACCATATAAAACTGTTGAAGCAGCAGGTTTATCGGCTACTAATTTCTTTGCCTGATCGTAACTCAAGACGATTTTATCAAATAATTCTTTAGCTTTATCCTCTTTCCCAAATAAAGCGCCATAAAGCTTGATCCATTCTGCTTTTCCCAGTGGGGATTGTTCCATCCAGTCTGCCTGAATAAAAACAGTAAGCCCGCTTTTTTTCAGATTGTCCAACATCGAATTGTTATTATCTACACCAAAAGTGACAATTAAATTCGGAGCTAATTCGATCAGCTTTTCGATATTTAATTTCTCATTTTCACCCAAATTTTTAACAGAACCTTTATCAATTAAAGCTCTGGTTTTTTCAGATGAAACATAATCCGTATGAGGAAAACCTACCAGTTTGTCTTCGACTTCCAGCATTTCAAGAAACGGAATATTGGTTGTAGAAGTGACCACAATAGATTCTAACGGAACTTTGATGGTTGTATACGCTTGTAAACTGTCCGGAACCTTAGCTTCTTTTTCTTTTAAAATATAAGTGAATTTTGCATTGGCATTTGGCCAGGGATCAGAAACTGTTACGACTGAATATCCTTCGTGTTTTACGATAGAAAGCCCGGAAGCATATTCGATACTATTCTTTGCAATTTCAGTTTTTGCAATCTCCGCAGTTTCATTCTTTTTACATCCAACAAGAATAAAAAAGGGTAAAATAAAAATCAATTTGGGTAATAAATTTTTCATATATCAGGTTATCTTATTTTTTTAAGGAATAGTTTTTGCTTTCTCCAATTTCAATTGTAATCTGATTTCATGATTTGGATTTTCGCAGTGACAAAGGTAAGTCAATTTCTATTTTTTTTGTTTACCTTTATTCTTACAAAATACAACAAATACCATCTTTCCCCTATGAATAGCATAAAAACAAAAGTTTGCTCAAGCTGTGAATCTTCTTTTAGTTGCGGAGATATTTCTGTAGAAAGTAAATGTTGGTGTAATGACTTCCCTCCTATATTTAACCTTTCAGAAGGAGGAGATTGCCTTTGTCCGGTTTGCTTCAAAGAAGCCTGCGAAGATAAAATTGATGCTTACGTAGAAACCCTCACTCCCGAAAAAGCCTTAAAAAATAAAGCAATATCTTTACCTCAACAAGAAAAACTAATAGAAGGTATTGATTATTATCTCGAAAATGGCAATTACGTTTTTAAATCCTGGTTTCATCTCAAAAGAGGAAGTTGCTGCGGAAATGATTGCAGGCATTGCCCTTATTAATCCCTATTAGTTTTGAATTATAAGTTCATGACTGATTCTTAAACCACAATTAATCTTTTGCGTTAGGGATAGAAGCGGTATCCTTTTATTTTTTTTCTTTAAAAAAATAAAAGATAAAGCGTATAGCCCGACCGGAGGGAACGCCATAAAAATTCACAATTAAAAATTAAAAATCCACAATTAAAAGATGATTTACTTAATTACCGGAGGTGAGCGATCAGGAAAAAGCACTTATGCCCAAAATTTAGCCTTGCAACTATCCAATTCGCCAATTTATGTCGCAACAGCCAGAAAATGGGATGCCGATTTTCAAAACAGAATCGATCGCCATCAGCAGGAACGCGATGAACGCTGGACAAATATCGAAGAGGAAAAATACTTAAGTAAAATTGTTTTTAGCGAAAAAACGGCTTTGATTGATTGTGTAACGCTTTGGCTCACTAACTTTTTTATTGACCATAAAAATGATGTGCATTTAAGTCTGGAAGAAGCCAAGAAGGAATTTCTTTCAATTGCCAGTCAGGAAAACATTACTTTGATTATTGTAACAAACGAAATTGGAATGGGCGTTCATGCCGAAACTCATATTGGCAGAAAATTTACCGAATTGCAAGGCTGGATGAATCAGTTTCTGGCATCGAATGCAGATGAAGTCGTTTTAATGGTTTCAGGAATTCCGGTTAAGATTAAAGGATAGCAATAGCAATTTCAAAAATCAATCATAAAAAGAAATTCCAAATCTTAAATTCCAAATTCCAACGCTATACTTTATCTTTACATCAACTTCAATTTTGATTTTTGAAATTGAAATTGAATCTTGCACTTGATACTGAAAATTATGAGCTACCTTGATGATATTCTAAAATCGCGCCGTGATACCCGACATTTCACCGCAGATGAAGTTCCGGACGAAGTAATTGAGAAAGCTTTGCAAGCCGGACATTGGGCTCCTTCTGTAGGGTTAACGGATGCGACAAGATATTTCATCATCAAATCTGCTGAAGTTAAAACGGCAGTAAAAAACCTGTTTTTAGATTATAATAAAAAAGCCGAAGAACTTACGGATAATCCCGAACAAAAAGAACATTATAAATCCCTCAAATTAGAAGCAATTGAAGAAGCACCAATCGGGCTCATCATTGCGTATGACCGGGCTGTGCTGAACCAATTTACGATTGGAACGGTTGGCAGTAATGAAGCGGTTAAATTTAGTTCGGTTTGTGCGGCACAAAACATTTGGCTTTCGCTTACAGAACAAGGTTATGGCATGGGCTGGGTTTCAATTTTGAATTATTATCAGTTTAAAAAAATTCTTGATTTACCAGAAAATATTGAGCCTCTGGGCTATTTCTGTATTGGAAAACCGGCAACGAATTACGATAATCAGCCGATGCTTCAACAATTACACTGGAAACAAAAATCAGAAGCTCCGGATTGTAAAGAAATTAAAGATATTGTTAAAAATTATACTTTCGATTTACCTTTAGAATCTCCAACCGAAGCTAAGATCGAAAATCATTTCAGTACACTTTTACAGGAAAAAATCGATGCTAAAACCAAACCTATTGGAGCTTTAGGTACTTTAGAAAAATTGGCATTTCAAATCGCAACGGTTTTTGAAACTTTAAATCCAAAAATAATACATCCGAATATTGTCGTTTTTGCCGCTGATCATGGCATTGCAAATCATGGCGTAAGTGCCTACCCGCAAGATGTTACCCGACAAATGGTTGGTAATTTTCTTCAGGGTGGCGCAGCAATAAATGTTTTCTGTAAACAAAATAACATTCAATTATCGATTGTAGATGCCGGTGTTAATTATGATTTTCCAACAAATGCGAACCTCATTCATGCTAAAATTGCCAAGGGGACACAATCTTTTTTACATATTCCGGCAATGAGCGAAACCGAATTGCAATTGTGTTTCGAAAAAGGAAAATCGATTGTAGAAAATATCGCTAAAACCGGTTCTAATTGCATCGGTTTTGGTGAAATGGGAATCGGGAATACTTCAACAGCTTCGGTTTTAATGAGTCTTCTAACCAGCCTGCCTCTTGAAGAATGTGTTGGAAAAGGCACTGGGGTTGAAAATAAAAAATTGCTTCAGAAACAAAATTTACTTCAAAAAGCCATTGAAAATTATTCCGGTCAGGCCGAATTAAACCAGCAACTCGCCTATTTTGGAGGTTTTGAAATTCTACAAATGGCTGGCGGAATGCTAACTGCTTTCGATCATAAAATGATTGTTCTGGTTGATGGTTTTATTTGTAGCGTAGCCTTTTTGATTGCTTCAAAAATTAATCCGAATATTATACAAAATGCTGTTTTTTGCCATTGTTCGGCTGAAAAAGCACATCAAACGCTATTGAATTACCTGAATGCAAAACCTATTTTAAATCTGGATTTGCGTTTGGGCGAAGGAACCGGCTGTGCAGTAGCTTTCCCCATTTTAAAATCGGCTGAAGCTTTTTTAAATGATATGGCCAGTTTTGAAAGTGCCGGCGTTAGCAGGAAATAATAATAGTTTTCAGTAGCTCATTAAAATCAAAATTTATCATTCTATACATGAAAAAAGAACTCCATATCTTCTTTACCTGCTTAATGTTTTATACCAGAATTCCCTGTCCAAAAAACATCACGCACCATCCTGATTATTTAAACAAAGCCACTCGCTATTTTCCTTTGATTGGCTGGATTGTAGGCAGTATTTCTTTTCTGGCTTTTTATCTTTTTTCTCTTTTTCTTTCAACAGAAACAGCTGTTATTATTGCAATTATAGCCTCAATACTGACCACCGGAGCCTTTCATGAAGATGGGTTTGCAGATGTTTGCGACGGATTTGGCGGAGGATGGACCAAAGAAAAAATTCTAACGATAATGAAAGATAGTGCCATTGGCGCTTATGGCGCAATTGGTTTGGTGTTACTTTTTTTATTGAAATTCAAATTGCTTTCAGAATCCATTTCGCTATTTAAAACAGATAATACTATCGCACTTTTTCAGGTTTTTCTTTTATTTGTTTCTGCTCATGCTTTGAGTCGTCTGGCTGCTATTTCGATAATTTTTACTCATGAATATTCCAGAGATGATGCTTCAAGCAAAAGCAAACCAATTGCTAAAAATCATAGTTGGAAAGAAATTTCAGGTTCCTTTTTCTTTGGATTAATTCCACTATTTGTTTTCTCTTATTTTCAGCATACATTTCTTTTTGCACTGCTTCCCGTTTTTATAATGCGTTATTTTTTGGCCCGATATTTTAAAAAGTGGATTGATGGTTATACCGGAGATTGTCTTGGTGCAACGCAACAAGTTTGTGAAGTGATTTATTATTTAAGCATTCTTTTAATATGGAAATTTATCTAGTTCGCCATACTGAAACGATTTGTGAAAAAGGAATTTGCTACGGACAATCAGATGTTGATCTGGCTGAACCTTTTGAATCTGTTTTCGGGAATATTGTTTCGCAATTACCCGCAGCAGCAGTACTCTTTACGAGTCCATTGAAACGTTGTGTTATTTTAGCCCAATACATTCAGGATAGCATAAACGTTACTTCATTTGAAAAAGACTGCCGTTTAATGGAAATGAATTTTGGTGACTGGGAATTGAAAAACTGGAATGAGATTTCACCCGAACAACTTAATCCGTGGATGGAAGATTTTGTAAATATTGCAGTTTCAAATGGGGAATCCTTTATTGAATTGCATCAAAGAGTGGGCATTTTTTTAACTGAGCTTGCCTCAAAAAACATTAAAAACCCCATTATCATCATAACACATGCCGGAGTAATCAGAAGTATTTTATGCCATCAGGCTTCATTGCCTTTAAAAGATGCCTTTAACAACAAAGTAGACTTTGGTCAAGTCATTAAAATTAAACTATAAAAACCATTTTTGTTTCGAATTTGTTTTAAAAAGTCAAACAAATTTGAAAATTCGACAATTTTAACTTTATCTTTGCACAAAATTAAGGTTGTGTTTATTTAAAAACACATTAAAAGGGAATCAAGGAATTATAAAAAATCTTGAGCTGTACCCGCAACTGTAAGCTTTGTTCTGAAAAGAATGCTTGTTGTTAACTACAAAACCACTGCTCGCCACGGCGAATGGGAAGGTAAACAACAAGACGCAAGCCAGGAGACCTGCCTTTGTAATCAATATCGAGCTCTCGGGAAAAAGAGTGTAGAAATTATGACTTTAAAAAAACTTTTTGCTTTTTGCTTCTTAATGTTGTGCCAGATTATTTTGGCGCAGAATGATTCTGTTAACAAATTAAAAGAAGTTGTAGTTTCAGATGCTAATCTGAAGAAATACTCCAATTCACAATCCGTTTTAAAACTCAATGATTCTGTTATTAATAAAAATGAGGCTTTATTAACTGATTTATTAAACTTCAGTTCTACCATCTATTTTAAAGAATACGGACGAGGAATGCTTTCTACAGTTTCCTTCAGAGGGACAACGGCCTCGCAAACGGCAGTAATCTGGAACGGAATAAACATTAATTCTCAGATGAACGGAAGTACTGACTTTAATACGATTTCAGGCTCCGATTATAATTCTATCAGCGTAAAAGCCGGTGGAGGAAGTGTCATTTATGGCAGTGGTGCAGTTGGCGGAACAGTTCACCTGAATAATGATCTTGGCTTTTACAAGAGATTCGAAAATAATTTAAGAGTAGATTACGGAAGTTTCAATACCATTGGACTCAATTATAAAACCAATATTTCGAACGAGAAATGGAGCGCACAAATTGGTTTCTCTAAGAACAGTTCAACAAATGATTATAAGTATTTAAACCAATACAACTGGAAAGGCGAACAACGCCGGAACCAAAACGGACAGTACGACATCATTACAATGAGCGCCAACGTTGGTTATAAATTTGACTCCAAAAACAGTTTAAAATTATACTCTCAAACTTCAAATACGGATCGGAATACATCTTTAATATCAGAAACCGAAACTAAAACCCGATATGTAAATGGTTTTAATCGAAACTTACTGGAATATGATGGTAATTTTGGCAAATTTAGCACCAATTTAAAAACTGCTTATATCTTCGAAAATTACCAGTATTACCCCAATAATGCTATTAATTTTTTCACTTACGGAAAAACGGAAAGCCTCATTACAAAAGCAGATATAGGATATCAGTTTTCAAAATCAATACAAGTAAGTGCCATTTTAGATTACAACAGAACAAAAGGTTACGGAAGTGGTTTTGGTGATCATACCAGAGAAATTAGCTCAGCTGCTCTATTAGTAAAACAAGATATTTCAGCAGATTGGAAAAATGAATTTGGCATCCGAAAAGAATTTACAGATAATTATCAATCACCGGTTTTATTCTCGTTAGGATCTTCGTATCAATTCAGCAAATTGTACAATTTAAAATTTAATTTATCCCGAAATTTCAGAATCCCAACTTTTAATGATTTGTATTGGGAACAAGGCGGAAATCCCGATTTAAAACCTGAAAGTTCTTATCAGGCAGAGATTGGTAACGTTTTTACTTTTAGAAACCTTTCACTTACCCAAACCTTTTATTACATGAAAATAAAAGATTTATTACAATGGGTTCCTGGCAGTAACGGAATCTGGTCTCCAAAAAACACAGACAATGTCAATAGTTATGGAGCAGAAACATTATTGAGCTGGAAAAAACATTTTGGAAAAAATTACTTTGCCGCAAATGCCACTTATGCTTACACCGTTTCTAAAGACGAGGATACTAAAAAACAACTCTTTTTTGTGCCTTTTCATAAAGCAACTGCATCTTTTTCTTATTCAGGAAACAGAATTTCTGCTTATTATCAATTTATGTATAATGGCTTTGTTTATACTACAGGAGATAATAATCCAACAGAAATTGTAAACGATTATAACGTTTCGAACATCGGAATCGATTATGATTTTAAATTTCTGGATGCTTTCAGACTCGGGTTTCAGGTTTTAAATCTTTTCAATAAAGAATACGAAAGTCTGGAATACAGACCAATGCCGGGTCGCAATTTTAATATGTATTTAACCTTAAAATTTTAATATGATGAAATTTAGTAAATTATTTTTAATAGCACTTAGCGTTTCTTTATTCGTTTCGTGTTCAAATGATGACAGCGACGATACTCCAAAAGGAGTGTATGACAAGGGCTTTTTTATTTTGAATGAAGGCACTACACAAGGTACTGTTTCATTTTCAAGTAATGATTTAACTTCTTTCACTAAAGACGTTTATTCCATCGTAAATGGAAATGACATCCTTGGGAAATATGCACAAAACATCTTTTTTAGCGGAGACAATGCTTATATAATTTCTGGCGGAGCCAACAATATTACAGTAGTTAACCGATATACTTTTAAGTTAATTACAAAAATCGAAACGGGTTTAAAGAATCCAAGATACGGAGTTGTAAAAGATGGTAAAGCGTATGTTACGAACGCCAATACCTATTCATACGAAAATGCGGCAACAGGAGATACAGATGATTATGTTGCAGTAATTAACCTGGCAACTAATACTTTTGAATCTAAAATCGACTTAAATTCTACTGCAAACAGAGTAGTCTTGAAAGATGGAAAACTTTACATTACCGATTCTTATAACGATAAATTACTGGTTGTAGATATTGCAACGAAAAAACTGGACGCTCCTGTACAAATTGGCCTTAACGCTGATTGTATCGAAGAAGACAATGGAGTTTTATACATTTTAAAAGGAGGATTTGGAAATGCCAGTGAACTTGTAAAAGTAAAAATAGCAGACAAAACAACTAGTAAAATTGCTTTTCCTGAAAGCTTAAGCGGTGCCGGATTTATGGATATTGAAGACAGCAAAATTTACTACACAGTAGGAAGTTCTGTTTATACTATAAATACAAATGCTACTGCTGCATCAACAACAGCAGTCATAACAACGCCTGCGACTTATGTATACGGATTTGCAGTTAACGATGGCCATATCTATGTTGCTCAAGGAAACTTTTCGACAGATGGTAAAGCTTACATCTACAATTTAGCCGGAACCCTGCAAAAAGAATTAACTACCGGTATAGGAACTAACGGTTTTTACTTTAATGATTAATAATTATTAATTAGTTTTTAGAATTAGTTTTTGGACGAGACATTTCTAATAAAAAAGGCTTTCAGAAATGAAAGCCTTTTTTATTGTTTTTATTTTAATGCTCTTAAAAGCCCTTCGGGAGCTTTCTCGAGATACATTTGATTTCTGATTCCGCTAATTGCTTTAGTATCTGTAAAACCTTTTAAAGCTACTCCTCTTTCCTCTTCTGCTTTTTTAGTAGTCGCACCAGTAATCTTACTTATAACCAAATTTAATAATGGCTCTGACGGATCACCTAAAACACCTAAATTACTAATACGCTCGAGTTGTTCGTAAGTTGGCTTTAAACCGTCTGTATATTCACCAAAATCAGCTGAATTTACAATTTTTAAAACTAAAGGCTGCATAGCATACTTATGATTTAGATTTCTGTTTGCTTTTCCAAAAGTTGGAGAATCGTATAAAGTAACTGATCCTACATTTTTACCCACTGTTGTTTCTCCTACCTGAATTACAGAAATATAAGGCACTAATCCGTTTATTACCAATTCGCTTGCCGAAGCTGTGCCACTAGTCGTTATAATATATACTTTAGTTTGGTTCAGACTATTAATTGCGGCTCCATCGATTTTATCAACAAATCTGTTAATAAGAGACTCTGGATCTTCACTCTCATAATATTGGTTAATTTTGGCATTCCATTTCTCCTTAGAGAAAACCTTAGAGGTAAACTGACCTGTAATCATGCTCGCCAAACGTGTTGCCGTTTGTATAGAACCTCCACCATTATACCTTAAGTCTAAGACAAAATCAGTAATTCCCTGCGCTTTTAAATCTGCAAAAGCAGCATTAAGTTGTGCATCATAATTGGCATAAAAACCATTATACATCAAATATCCAATTTTATGACTTCCTGATGTTATGACTTTATTGATGAAAACAGGATTTTCATCTAAAGTTGTTTTCACTAATGACACAGATTTACCATTAGATACAAAAGTAGTTCCATCGTAAGTAACCATATTAAAAGTATAACTATCAGCCGCCAAAAGGGACTGATAATTGGATACAGTAAGTTGAGTACCATTTATTGCAGTAAAAAGGTCACCGCGTTTGATATCTTTTTTAGAAGCATCAGAATTTGGAATAATATAACGCACATAACCTACCAAATCGGTAGTACTGTTAGGCTTATAACTCAGTCTAAAATCGACTCCGTTATTTTTCGAAGTTCCCTGAAGTTCTTGCTCTAAAACGGTGTAATCATCAACAATCCAGCTAAAACGGTCAATAGCCTGCCCTTTAGGAAATTTGCTAATAGGTTTGTTCAATAAATCCTGAAATAAATCTTCAGGTTTAGAATATCCACGTAAAAAAGAATTAAGCGCTTCCTGATTATTAAATCGATTATCTGCCAAATTTGGGACATCAGCCTGCCACAAATAAAACTGATTCAGTCCTTTCCAGATAAAATCATTGACCTGCAATGATGCCGGAGACTCAACATCATCCTGATCCTCACAAGATTGCAAAGAAAAAGCAAGTAAAAATAATAACAGTACACTCTTTAATATTGTTTTCATATAGTCGTATCTATGTAGTACTAACGTAAAAATAGTATCTTTAGTTTTAAGTGTACTTATTTTTAAAGTATTTTTTTTTATAAAAATTTTCACATTCTCATGTAACAAAAATAATTGTACTTCGTCTTGACTATATAAGCTAACGAATAACCACCAAATTTTATGAATCAGAATGTGTTTATAGAATTAATAAATCCTTTTAAAGACAAAGTTTTTCGTCTGGCAAAAAGATTGTTAACCAGCACCGAAGAAGCAGAAGATGCCACTCAGGAAGTAATGGTTAAATTATGGAATAAAAAAGAGAATTTAGAAACCTACAGTAGTGTTGAAGCATTGGCGATGACAATGACAAAAAATTACTGTCTGGATCAGTTAAAATCGAAAAGAGCCGGAAACCTTAAAATTGTTCATAATAATTATACAGACCGGGAACCCCAACTGGATAAAAAGCTGGAAGATTCCAATAGTTTAGAATGGGTAGAAAAAATAATAAGTCAGTTGCCCGAACAATTACAAATATTAATTCAGTTACGCGATGTTGAACAATATGAATTTGATGAAATTGCAAAAATTGTCAACATGAATGAAACGGCTATTCGGGTAGCACTTTCGAGAGCGAGAAAAAAAATACGAGAATCAATGCTTAATACACACCGATATGGAATTCAGTAAAATAGAAGATATATTAGAAAAATACTTTCAGGGAGAAACCAATATTGCCGAAGAAAAAGAATTAAAAGAATATTTTTCTTCACCAAATGTTGCGCAGCATTTAGAGTATTACAAACCTATGTTTGGTTATTTCTCTCAGGTAAAAGAACAAAAATCGACGCAGGAGATCCCACTAAAAACTAATAAACGAAATGTGGCGTGGTTATCGATTGCAGCTTCAGTTGTTGTTTTACTAGGAATTGGAACCTATTTTTATGTAAGCGAAAAAAATGCAGCGCAAACTGTAGGGCAAACAGAATTAGGAACCTATGACAATCCGGAAGAAGCCCTTGCTGCAACGCAAAAAGCTTTAGCCTTATTATCAAACAATGTTAATGTGGGTATCGAAAGTGTACAATACATTAAGGAATATGAACAATCAAAAAATAAAATTTTTAAACAATAATTAAAATTCAATCAAAAATGAAAAATTTCATCATAACACTAGTTTTAGCATTCGTTAGTCATGCCTTTTATGCACAAGGCGCATTTGACAAATTTGATGGTCAGGACGATGTAACCTCAGTAATTGTAAACAAAAAAATGTTCGATTTAATGAGTAAAGTAAAAGTTGATGCCTCTGATAAAGAGACGCAACAATACATTAATCTGATTAAAAAATTAGATTACTTAAAAGTATTTACCACAAAAAACCCTAAAATTGAAGCCGACATGAAAGCTTCTGCTGACAAATATGTGAAAACAGCCGGTTTAGAAGAATTAATGCGGGTAAATGATAGCGGCAGAAACGTAAGAATATCTGTAAAATCAGGGGCAAGTGACACACAAGTAAAAGAATTACTAATGTTCATTAATGGGGCTAAAAACGACGAAACGGTTTTATTATCACTAACAGGTAACTTTGATATTAACGAGATTTCAGTACTTACAGACAAGATGCAACTTCCTGGTGGTTCTGATCTAAAAAAAGCCTCTAAAGGCAAAAAATAAGATGAAACTTAACGTTTTTACCACAGCCGTTCTCGTCTTACTAACTTTTATTAGTTGTAATTCTGAACCTTCATTGCAAAAATATTTTGTAGAAAACACAAATAACAAAGATTTTATCGCTTTGGATGTCTCTCCCAACATTTTAAATCTCGACCAAACCAAGTTATCTGCAGAACAAAATGAAGCTTTAAAATCATTCGACAAAATGAACATTTTAGCTTTTAAGGCAAATGACAAAAACCAGGCTCAATTTGAAACAGAAAGAGCCAAAGTTAAAGCGATTCTAAAAGATCCAAAATACCAGCAGTTAATGAAGTTTGGTTCAGGTAAAGACGGCGCATCAATAAGTTATGTGGGTACTGATGACAATATTAAGGAATTTGTAGTTTTTGCCAACAGAAAAGAAAATGGTTTTGCAGTCGTTCGTGTATTAGGCGAAAACATGAATCCAAATAATATCATGACTTTAATGTCTGTTTTGAAAGAATCTAAAATAGACATGGAACAACTAAAGCCTTTACAACAAATACTTAAACAATAACATCTATCTTACTTTAAAACAAAAAAGCTCCATAAGTGGAGCTTTTTTTATTTTAATATCCAGTCCTGAAAATAAGAATTAGAATCTCAACCTATTTGAAAGATTATACTGCACAATAGTTTATTGTAATTTATTTTGATCTGAACCTAATTTAATTATATTTGCACTCAACCAATTGAGTTTATTAATTCAAAACTTACTAATTAACAAAGCAAACCAAGCAAAAAACCATCTCATTGAAGAAAGCAGTCAAAATTACTCTTAAAATATTTCTGGTATTTTTTGGACTTATTATTATTTACATACTGGCCGTATTTTCACTTCCTAAAATAACCATCAATCAGGAAAACAATACAAAACCTGAAGTTGAAATTTACATTTTGACCAATGGTGTGCATACGGATATAGTAATGCCAACAAAAAACGATCAGATTGACTGGAGCAAAAAAGTAAAATTTGAAAACACAAAAATTTCTGATTCTACCTTTAAATATTTGGCTATGGGCTGGGGTGACAAAGGTTTTTACCTGGAAACTCCTGAATGGTCTGACTTAAAAGCTTCTGTTGCATTCAAAGCAGCTTCCGGACTAAGTACTACTGCTATCCATGCGACCTACTACAAAAATCTAAAAGAAGGTGCCGATTGCAAAAAAATGATGATCAGCAAAGCGCAATACGACCGCTTAATAAAATACATTTCTGATAGTTTTCAGAAAGATGCTTCAGGGAATTTCTTACCTATAAAAACAAACGCAAATTATGGAAAAACTGATGCCTTTTACGAAGCAAATGGCAGTTACAGCATCTTTCATACTTGTAACACCTGGGCTAATACTGCCTTAAAAAGCAGCGGTCAAAAATGTTGTTACTGGACCGCTACAGATTCCGGAATTTTTTCTAAATACAAATAAATTAAATAAACATGGTACAAAAAACATCGAATGCCTTTATAGCGGCATCTTGGGTAGCTCTTGGAGCAGGAACAGTAGGTTTTATCGTTGGACTTGCAAGAGCAGAAATGCTATTGAATGAAAAAGGATATTATTTTACGGTTTTAATGTTTGGTCTGTTTGCTGTTGTTTCCTTACAAAAAAGCGTTAGAGACAGGCTTGAAAAACTTCCGGTAACAGATATCTATTATGGAATTTGCTGGTTCGGAACTTTACTATCCATTGTATTACTGGTAGTCGGGCTTTGGAATGCTACTATTTTACCCAGCGAAAAAGGTTTTTATGCCTTTGCTTTTTTACTAGCCTTATTTGGAGCAATTTCAGTACAAAAAAATACCCGCGATAATATGTCATTCACCCAAAACGAATAATCGCATACAATTATAATGACCAAAACCAACTTCCAAAGTTAATTAACCACAAAAAAGCTCCATAATCTGGAGCTTTTTCTATGTCAGAATTTAGTTATTTTTATTGATACCAGCCCTTTATTAAAGTAATCTAAAGAAAAAGACTTCAATTCTATTATTCTAACAAAAATCAAATAATTACAACATACTTTCTTATAAAAGCAACAACATTTACAAAGGAAAATTTATCTTTGACCAAATCTAAAATAATATATATGAAAAAAATTTTACTCTTAACATTACTATCTGCATTTAGCATTAATGCACAAACCCCTTCAAACTATGTAACGGGATTTAATACCCCAACAGGAATTGCGTTTGATGCATCCGGAAACTTATTTGTTGCCGATAACGTTACCTATAAAGTAACAAAAGTGACACCTGGTCTTGTGCAAAGTAATTTTGTTACCTTAAATGGTACTCCGCAACAAATAGCTTTTGATGCGAGTGGCAATCTTTGGTCAGCAGGTTCCGGTATAGCCCAAAGAATTGAAAAAATAACCCCTGCAGGTGTTGTAACGGTTTATTCTACTACTGGAGGTCCATACGGAATTGCCATTGATGCAACTGGAAACGTTTTTTATTCAGAAGAGAGTGGTGGTAACATCAAAAAAATAAGCACGACAGGAACAGTGACAACTTTTGTTTCAGGTCTTCTTCAACCTAACGGATTAGCATTTGATAAAGCTGGTAACTTATACGTTGCTGATAAAGGAGCTGGAGCCATTAAAAAAATCACCTCCGCTGGTGTGGTTACTACAATAGTAACATTCCTGAGCAGTCCAAACAATCTTGCTTTTGCACCAAATGGTGATTTATATATTTCATGTGGAGCAGTAAATCGAATTTTCCGTCTTCCTGCTGGTGGAGCAGATGGTGACCAAACACAATTTTACAGATTTAATGTTGATTATGACACTCCGGCACAAATGACAGTTTACAACGGAAATCTTTACGTGAGTACAGGTTCAAGCACTAAAAAAGTGATTAAACTGGCAGATCCAAGCTTAGGAGTGGGCGACATTAAAAAACCTGCAAACGATGGTATTGCTGTCTATCCAAATCCGGCAACAAACTATTTGAACATAGAAGCCAACAATGTTACAATTGAAACTATTGAATTATATGATCTAACAGGCCGCGTAGTTAAAAGCTTCAAGCCATCTGATGTGAAAGACAATAAAATTATATTGCCAAATGTAACTTCAGGAAATTATATTTTAAAAGTCAACAATACTTCTAAGAAGATTATCATCAAGTAATACCCTTTTATCGCTATACGTAAAAGCTCCACTAAAGTGGAGCTTTTTTTTTGTCAAAATTTAAGATTAATTATCGTCTTTGTTTTTCAATTTACTTTTTAACATCTCGATTATGGCATCTTTGTCTTTTAAGCTTTCCTGATATAAAAATTCGATTTGCTCAACCTTTTTTTTGTATTCTGCATGTAAATTCTCCACATAAGAAATTTTAGCAAAAGAATTTTTCCTCTTAAAAAAAAACTTTTTCTTACCAATTCCCTTAAAAAAATCTTCAGGAGAAAGCTCAAAAATTAATAACAAATCTTCTAAATATTTTCCCCATGTACACGTTTTCCCAGATTCCAATCGTAAGTATGCGGAAAGGTCAATATTCAACCTGTCAGCCATCTCTTGAAGGGAAATGCCCTTTTCAAGACGAATTCTTTTAATTTTTTGTATTATTTCTGCTTGCATAATATGTAGTGTATTAAACAAATATAGCTCAAAAAGAAAGAAATTAGCCATTAAATAAGTCTATTTTATAGGCAAAATAAGCCTAAATAAAAGCCTTTTATGATCAAAATTAACACAGAATTATCTTCAATTTTGAAAAGTTGAAAGTCACGGACGACTTTTAATAACTCATTACTAACTTAAAATTCAATATTATGACGAAGGTAATTCTTAAACTAGTGTGGTGGATTGTTGAACAAATGGCTTAATTAATTCATCGTAACATAATCAATATTAAAAGGAAAAACGTTTTAATATTGATTATGCTACTTTCAAACTGTAACTATATAAGAAAAAAGAGACTAATTATAAAAGATTAGTTATGAAAAACCAGAAGAAACTGAATGTTTTCAAGAAAACATGGGAAAATTTAAACTTAAAAAATGTAACCATTGAACAATCGGAACTCACAAGAATAATACATTTGAGCTCCAATTCAATTGTAAAAAAAATTTTTATTATAAGCATAATTGAGTTTACCCTTTCCATTCTGCCTTTCTTTTTTGATGGAAAAAAACTTTTTACCGAAGAAATAATTATCATTCAAAAAAGTGAAATAATGCGGTATTTAGACTATTTATATTACATCATTTTTATTTTTTTTATAGTACAATTTTATCTCAACTTTAAAAAAATAAACACCAATTCGAATCTAAATGAACTATCAAAAAATATATTAAAAACAAGAAAATCAGTTTACAACTACATCTATATTAGCTTAATTATTTTTAATTTAAATTCGATAGTTTTTGCTTATTTATATTTAGAAAGTAATTCTTCTTATAAAAATTTCATCAGCCACCATCCATCACAAAACAGTCAGCTTATTTTTCAGATCCTTTTTTACAGTATTTTAATTTTATTCCTTTCATTGATTAGCTGCTCAATATGGCTGATATATAAATTTTTATATCTAAAATTAATTAAAAAACTTGATCAGAATTTTAATGAGTTAAACAGTTAACGAGAACCTAAAACTAAAAAAGCTCCATTTTCATGGAGCTTTTTCTATATCAGGATTTGAGGTTATTTACTCAAATACATTTTTCTTCTAGAATACAATTCGTAGAACTGATCGTCTTTCAAATCATCAATAAACAGGATGCTTTCACCTGTCGATTTCATTTCCGGCCCTAATGCTTTGTTTACATTGTGGAACTTGCTGAAAGAGAAAACCGGTTGTTTGATCGCATATCCTTTCAATTGCGGATTAAAATCGAAGTCCGTTACTTTATTGTGTCCCAACATTACTTTTGTAGCGTAGTTTACATAAGGTTCTCCGTAAGCTTTTGCAATAAATGGTACTGTTCTCGAAGCTCTTGGGTTTGCCTCGATAATGTAAACCGTATCATCTTTGATCGCAAACTGAATGTTGATTAAACCAACCGTTTTCAAAGCTCTCGCGATTTTAAAAGTATGGTCTTTTATTTGTTGCATCACAAATTCTCCTAAGTTAAAAGGAGGCAAAGTCGCATTACTATCTCCGGAGTGAACTCCGCAAGGTTCGATATGCTCCATAATCCCTATGATATACACATTCCCGTCAGCATCACAAATAGCATCCGCTTCCGCTTCGATTGCTCCGGCTAGGTAATGATCTAAAAGTAATTTATTTCCCGGAATCGTTTTCAATAAGTTGATCACATGTTCTTCCAGTTCTTTTTTGTTGATTACGATCTTCATCCCCTGACCTCCTAATACGTAAGAAGGACGAATCAATAACGGGAAGTCTAAAGTATCTGCAAGAGCAGCAGCTTCATCAGCTGTTTCAGCAATTCCGAATTGTGGGAATGGAATGTGTAATTCTCTTAATAAATCTGAGAAACGTCCTCGGTCTTCAGCTAAATCAAGAGCATCAAAGCTAGTTCCGATGATTTTTACTCCGTATTTAGACAATTTTTCAGCCAGTTTCAAAGCTGTTTGTCCACCTAACTGAACAATAACCCCTTCTGGTTTTTCATGCTGAATGATATCATAAATATGCTCCCAAAAAACAGGTTCGAAGTATAATTTATCAGCTGTATCAAAATCAGTCGAAACTGTCTCAGGATTACAGTTGATCATGATCGTTTCGTAACCACATTCTTTAGCAGCCAAAACTCCGTGTACACAAGAATAATCAAACTCAATTCCTTGTCCAATTCTGTTTGGCCCAGAACCCAGAACTATGATTTTCTTTTTATCAGTTACAATACTTTCGTTATCTACATAACGTTCACCATTTGCTTTTTCGATTTCAGCCTCAAAAGTAGAATAGTAATAAGGTGTTTTTGCCTTAAATTCAGCCGCACAGGTATCTACTAATTTAAACACACGGTTGATGTTTTGTTCCATACGCAATGCATGTACTTCACTTTCTAAACAATTTACCATGTGAGCAATTTGTCTGTCAGCAAAACCTTTTTGTTTCGCTTCAAGCAAAAGTTCTTTTGGAAGATTTGATACTTTATAGTTTGAAATTTCTTTCTCTAAAGTATAAAGTTCTTCATATTGTTTTAAGAACCACATATCAATCTTTGTAATTTCATGAATACGGCTCAACGGAATTCCCATTGCAATCGCATCATAAATCACAAAAACACGATCCCAACTTGCAAAAGTCAGCTTCTCGATAATTTGTTCGTAGTTTTTATATCCTTTTCCATCAGCACCTAAACCATTTCTTTTAATCTCTAAAGATTGGGTTGCTTTGTGTAAAGCTTCCTGGAAAGAACGTCCAATTCCCATTACCTCACCAACAGATTTCATCTGAAGACCTAAAGTTCTGTCAGCACCTTCGAATTTATCAAAGTTCCAACGTGGTATTTTTACAATTACATAGTCCAAAGTTGGTTCAAAAAGAGCCGAAGTCGATTTTGTAATCTGGTTTTGTAATTCATCTAAATTATATCCTAAAGCCAGTTTAGAAGCAATTTTAGCAATTGGATAACCTGTTGCTTTAGAAGCCAAAGCTGATGAACGGGACACACGAGGATTAATCTCGATCGCTACGATATCTTCTTTTTCGTCTGGCGAAACCGCGAATTGCACGTTACAACCTCCCGCAAAATTTCCGATACTACGCATCATTAAGATCGCATAATCACGTAATTTCTGGAAAGTGGTATCAGATAATGTCATCGCTGGCGCAACCGTAATCGAATCTCCGGTATGAATTCCCATTGGGTCCATATTTTCGATCGAACAAATGATCACAACATTATCATTTTTATCTCTTAAAAGTTCTAATTCATATTCTTTCCAGCCCATCAAAGCTTTATCGATCAAAACTTCATGTATTGGCGAAGCTTCAAGACCGCGGGTTAAAAGCTCATCAAAATCTTCTTTTTTATAAACCACCGCTGCTCCTGTTCCTCCAAGTGTAAACGAAGGACGAATTACAAGCGGAAAACCAAATTCCTGAGCAATTTCTTTTCCTTCCAGATATGAGGTAGCTGTTTTTGCAGGCGCAGTTGGTACATTAATTTTCTCTAAAAGCTGTTTAAACTGCTCTCTGTCTTCTGTAATATTAATAGCGTTTACATCAACCCCAATTAATTTTACTCCGAAATCCTGCCAAATTCCTTTTTCATCCGCCTCCAAACATAAATTCAAAGCTGTTTGTCCACCCATTGTAGGCAAAACAGCATCAATTTGTGGATGTTCTTTCAGAATTTCAATAATCGATTTTGTAGTTAATGGTTTCAAATAAACATGATCGGCCATTGTTGGGTCGGTCATGATAGTCGCTGGATTTGAGTTTATCAAGATAACTTCAATTCCTTCTTCACGAATAGAACGTGCAGATTGAGATCCTGCATAATCGAATTCGCAAGCTTGACCAATAACAATAGGTCCTGACCCTATTATTAAAACTGATTTTATTGATGTGTCTTTAGGCATTTTATTTGTATTGTGTAGTTATATAAAGTACTTTAAAAAACATTCGTAGTATATTCTAAACTAGAACGTTGCGGATTTTTTACCGACAAGGTATAAAAAAAGGCGATACTAAAAAAGTAACGCCTTATTTATGTTTATAGAAACATTATTTTTTGTGTCTAGGCTCGCTAGAAACAGTTAATTTATGTCTTCCTTTTGCTCTTCTGCGCGCTAGAACTTTTCTTCCATTCGCAGAAGCCATTCTGTCCATAAATCCGTGCTTATTTCTTCTTTTTCTTTTCGATGGTTGAAATGTTCTTTTGCTCATTGTTTTGTATCTTTAAAATGGTATCTAATATCTCTTTTCTGTTTTTGAATATCATTATTCCAAAACCGAGTGCAAATATACAAAGACTTTTTTTTCTGGCAAGTACTTTAATAAAAATATTTTTAATTCATTTTACTATATTTGCAATCACAAATATACATCTATTATGTTTCATAAAAATATTAAACTTATTTTAGCCGGACTTCTTGTGGTTGCTGGCATTTGGCAATTTACCGAAAGTAATATCGGGAACGGAATTTTCCTTATTTTACTCACGGCGATTCCAATTTTTCTTTACTTTAAAAACGAATTCATCCTTTTAGCTTTCCTTAAATTAAGAAAACAAGACTTTGAAGGCGCTAAAAAATGGCTTGCATACATCAAAAATCCTGAGGCTGCCTTAGTAAGAAAGCAACAAGGTTACTTTAATTACCTTCACGGAATTATGTTATCACAAACCAATATCAACCAGGCTGAGAAACATTTCAAAAAAGCGATCGAACTGGGACTATCAATGGATATGGATTTGGCCGTAGCAAAATTAAACCTTGCCGGAGTTGCCATGTCACGCCG
Source organism: Flavobacterium sp. FlaQc-48 (assembly GCF_044007335.1). NCBI lineage: Bacteria > Pseudomonadati > Bacteroidota > Flavobacteriia > Flavobacteriales > Flavobacteriaceae > Flavobacterium > Flavobacterium sp. FlaQc-48. The sequence goes on from NZ_JBIPCR010000008.1 coordinate 92,858, forward strand.
AAGAAAGCTTGAAGCAACTAATTTACTAAACGAAGCTAAGAAATTAGACAAACAAGGAATGCTGAAAGAGCAAATCACAATGATGAAAGATCAAATGAAGAAAATCTAGATTTTTTTTAATTCCAAATATTTTAAAATCCCAAATTCCAATCATGAATTTGGGATTTTTTTTGCATCATTATCTCGACAGGATTAAATTTAAACATCACGCCCATAGCTTTGCCAAAGTTTAAAACTTTTACAACAGTTCATAACCGTAAGATATTTTGAATTTAGAATTTTATTCTTCCAATATTATAGAAGGCAAATTCTCATTCAGCCATTTGTATTTATTAAGGATCATGATATGAGTGCCGCCTTTTACCACAATACAGCTGTTAATATACTTTATAGGAAAAACATCATCCTGATCGCCGTGAATATGGATCACCTTCTCGTCAATTTGATTTCTGTCCCACAGAATAACCGATTCTACTGCCCATTGTAAATATTTTAGATCGCGAACGGCTAAAAACTTCTCATACAATTTAATGCGCTTGTTTATTTTTTCTCCAAACGAATATTTTGCCAGATTTTCGATATTCAGAATTAATTTCATCGGAATCAGCTTGTAGGCCTTTGTAGATTTTCCGATTTTCATTCTTCTTGGGAATTCGGCATTACTTCTAACACTCGAAATGATAATTACTTTTCGGGTTTTGAGATGTTTGGCTATCTCCTGAACTAAAATTCCACCAAAGGAAACACCAATTAAAACCGGATTTTCGTGTTTGATTTTTTTTGAAATTCGCAATGCATAATCCGAGAGAGATTCTTTTAGCTTGGGAATTTCCCACTCCAGCAAACACACTTCAAAAACAGATTCATCTAATTTGATTCTTTCAAAAATTGCCGGACTGGCAGCCAGACCAGGCATAAAATATACAGGAATTTTACTCATTTGACAGAAGAAGAATTAGGATTACAGATTTTAATTTCATGCTAAAATTACTTTTTTTAGCAATATACACTGCAAATCTTACACCATAATTATTTTTTAAGCCTAATAGATCAACCAATACTGACATCTATATGGTATTAAAAAATAATTTCATATTGAAAATCAAATGATTACCTTTGCAGTCATTATAAACATTATTTTAATATCCTTCCAAGATTAATTACTATAATGTTCCTAACGTTCTTTTTCTATTATTTTTTAATCCAATCCCCAAAAAACATGACTAATATGGAACCTATTGAAACTATGGAAATCAAAGACAACACTTTTGCAAGACAATTTGAAACCATAGTCCCTGAAGGATTACTTTCTGTTGAATATTCATTTCAGGAAAAGAAAATCTTTCTAACCAAAATAAACACCCCGGAAGGTTTTGAAAATCAAGCGTTAATTGATGAATTACTTAAAAATATCATGACACTCATCATTGAAAAAAAATTCAGATTAATGCCTATTCATCCTAAAATTGTATTATTCATCAAAAAAAATCCAAAATACAAAGAGTTGTTACCTCCCGGAATCAGGATCTAATATTAGAAATAACCAATAATTCGGAGCCACAATCCTCCAATTACCATATAAATAAAGAGCATCACCAAACCGGTCACCAAACCTTTAACCCACCAGCTCTTTAAGTCAACATAGCCGCTCCCAAAGAAAACGGGTGCCGGACCATGACCATAATGGGTTAAAGTTCCGTAAAGCGACCCTACGAAACCAAGCATAAAAGCCAATAGCAATCCCGGAATTCCAAGAGAAACCCCTACACCTAACAAAGCAGCATACATTGCGGCAACATGTGCGGTTGCGCTTGCAAAAAGATAGTGACTAAAAAAGTAAACAAGTATAATAATAGGAAAAGCCATTTGCCAGCTCAAACCTCCAATTTCAGCTTTTACCAGATTACTAAACCAGCCAATAAATCCAAGTTCATTAAGTGAACTTGCCATCATTACTAAAACCGAAAACCAAACAATAGTATCCCAGGCCCCTTTTTCAGCTTTAACATCATCCCAGGTTAAAACCGAAGTCAGAAGCAAAATTACTAAACCAATAAATGCAGTTGTTGTAGCATCGATAGAGAACAGATCACCCGTCATCCAAAGAAACAGCAAAATAAAAAAAGTCAATAACATCATCCATTCATTACGACTTATTGGTCCCATTTCTTTTAACTTTTGAGCTGCAATCTGAGGAGCATCTCCGGTTTTTTTCAACTCTGGCGGATATATTTTATACAACACTAAAGGAATTACAAAAAACGCTACTAATCCGGGAACTATTGCAGCCGTTGCCCAGGAAATCCAACTAATTTTTATACCTAAATTAAGTGCAAATTTTTGACACATGGGATTGCTTGCTGTTCCGGTTAGAAACATAGACGAAGCAATTAAATTAGCATTGTAACTGCTAAGTGTTAAGTAAGAACCTAGTTTTCTATGCGTTTCAGGCTGATCCGGCATCGAACCAAAACTCATAGACATCGATTTCATAATAGGATAAATAATCCCTCCTCCTCTGGCGGTATTACTTGGAACAGCCGGAGCCAAAACTAAATCGGCCAAGCCTAACCCATACGCCAGGCCAAGTGAACTTTTTCCGAATATCCTAATAAACAAAAAAGCAATCCTGTTCCCTAAACCCGTTTTAATAAAACCTCTTGCGATGAAAAATGAAATACCAATAAGCCAGATAACTTTATCACCAAAACCTCTTAATGCCAGTGTAATTGATTTTCCAGCTTCACCAGGAGCCAAAACCTGTGAAAATGCAGTTAAAGCAATCGCAATCATACACATCGTTCCCATCGGAGCTGCTTTTAAAATGATGCCCAGAATTGTGGCCACAAAAATAGCAAACAAATGCCAGGCTTCAATTTTTACACCATCGGGTGCGGGAATAAGCCAAATTACTATTCCAATAGCAAGTGTAATTAAAGTTTGAGGGATTTTTACTTCTTTCATAAGAACAGGAATTAAATTAAAGTCGGAGTTGCAACTGAATCAGGAATAAATCATCATTATAGAAAGCCGTATCCGGAATATTTTTGTCGTATCGATCAATTTCAAATCCCATTTCTATGCGTCCTAAATAAGCTTTACCAAATTCAAGACTTATCATAGGGGTATAGGTTTTCCGTTCATTCGAGTTTACCTTAAAATTATTATCAAAAGATTCAAATCGACAGGACAACTCAAGAGAAGTCAATTTTTTATAATCGACTACATATCTCAAATTAGGTAAAAAATAAATCCCTCGCATCTGGTAATCATCAACATTTGATGTTCGGGCGTCAGCAGGCAAAGAGAAATATAAATTTTGATTGGTCCCTTGCTTGTATTCAACCTGCAAATCAAAAGTAAATCTGTCTGTCAGCTTAAAATCGCTGGTGATATCGACACCTAAAGCAAACACTTTCTGATCTGATCTTTTTCCGATTCCACCATTTAAACCAAGATTAATTTGATGCTCTTTTGACAAGCCAAAAACCCATCTTGTTGAATATTGTTTCCCGTTGTCATTATCCATCTCCTGATTTTTTCCATTGCCGTTTAAAACAGAAACAGCATAATTTACCGGAATTTTCCCCACATCAAATGCTCCGGATGCAGACGCACCAATTTGAAAACTTGTCCATCCGTTTTTCCCAAATTCATAATACTGATTGGAGAAATCAAACGATTTGATAATATCAACAGGAACTAATTCTTCAATACCAAAAGCTGGTCTGAATTGCCCTCCTGTTAACGCTATATATTTATTAAAGGTATATTTCCCGTAAGCATTTTCAAGAACCTTGCCTTTAGTATCCGATTTAAAATCAGCCAGATTTACCAGGATCACAACCTCGGTAGTATTACTTAATTTAGTATTAAGCCCCACACGCATTCTTTTTATATCAAAAGAACTCTGCGTAACCTCTCCTGTAGAATGGTGCACCCCCATTACATCGACATTTGTACCGGTACTCTCCAGATATCTGGCCTGCAAAAGTCCCTTAAACTGGAACTGAGGATACGCAACACTACTTTCAGGACTTGCTGCTGCGGGCTTATCAGCAGTTTGAGCAGTTACAAAAAGTGGTATTATAACAAAGACAAAAATAATTTTTATTAGTAACGATTTATTCATAAGCACAGTAAATAAAAGATTAGCCCAATATTACTTATTTTTCAATTTAACTATTAATCCTACCTTCTCTCAGAACCTCCACGATTAGCCGGTCTTGTTGTTGCTGGTCTCGTTGTCGCCGGACGTGTTAAGGGTTGCGTTGGTCTAACTGCAGGTCGCGTCGATGGATTAGTTGGCGTTACCGGACGTGTAGCTGGCCTTGTTGGTTGTACAGCAGGTCGTGTTGACGGATTAGTTGGCGTTACCGGACGTGTCACAGGTCTGGTTGTATTTCCTGGCCTGGTCGATGGATTCACAGGACGTGTTACAGGCCTGGCTGTATTTCCAGGTCGCGTTGACGGATTCGCAGGACGTGTTACTGGCCTTGTCGTATTTCCTGGTCTGGCTGGTCTGGTAACCGGTGCTGGTCTTTTATAATCCCTGCCGTTATAGGTTGTATTATAACGTCCGTTAGCGCTATTATTTCTAACCACTACTGATGTATTTCTTCGGGATACATAATTATTATAGTACCTTGGATTTCTTACAACAACTGTTCTTCGATAGTAAGGACTTCTGTAATAATGTCCATGATAACCCCAGTAATCATGGTAATAAACCGGACGCCAGGGACGCCAGTAAGAAGGATAATATCCCCAATGCCACGGAGATCTATACGCAACATATATAGGTGAAAACAAAAACAATACTACCGGCCAGGCACTAACACTAGTACTTACATAGTCTGGATTACTGGTTGTTGTATTATAATTATTGGTTGTATTATTATTTACAATTACAGTCGCATCTCCTTTATAACCCGGATTTGGTGTTCCGGAAACATTATCTGAAGGTTCTACAATATAATTTTTTCCATATAAATCTTCATCGCCTATAGCCTGAACGTGAATATTGTTCTTTTTGTCTTTATCGACTTCAATAACTGCAACATCTTGTGTTTCATTATTATTTACAGCAACCTGAAGCACAATTACATGCGTATTCCCTTCTTTATGACTCTCTACTTCGATATAATCAATTTGTCCGTCATCATTTAGATCTAAATTATTGACCTTATTATCCGGATCATTTAATGCTTTTTCAAAATCTTCTAAAGTTTTAGATTTTTGAAAAATATCCAGAACAGCATATAAATTAAGATTATCTCCGGGCAAACCTAAAGCAACAGGCTCATTATCTGTTTGAGAAAATACAGACGGACTAAATAAACCAGTCATTAAAATAGCAAAAAATAAAATACTCTTTTTCATATTAATAAATAGTTTAGTAGAATTATGCTGACTAAGATATAAAAAAAACGTAAGAATTTAACATTATCACGTAACTTTCTATTATCCTCAAAAAATGTATTTAAAAAACTTTAATTCCCCATCAATTTACTCGTAATAAACCATTTAAGCAATATTAATACTCTCAACTTTGCCAATACCCTCCTTTCTTGTAGCCTATTGCTTTTATAATATCTTACAAAAAACTGTTTAAGATTTAGTACCACTATAGAAACAAAATTACGATGAAAAACATTTACCCATTTTCATTTTCTTTCTTTCACTTACTTACAGCTATAGCCAGATCGAAGTCTCGACCACTCTCGAAGAGGCTATAAATAAAGCTATAGCAAAAAGTATCTCCGATTGCTTTTTATTGGAGCGCCAATTCTTTACGGCGTTTTATTAGGCTATGTTTACGGTAGAGGAAAAGACCGATTTACCTATAATCATTGTCGATCAGGATCGATCTGAGTTAAGTTCGAAAGCCATTCAGATGTTTGAGGATAACGAAGTTCTTTCGATTGCTTCAATCTTATACGATCAAAATAAGCTTTCGCAAATTGCTATTCAAAAAGAGGCCACATGCGTCGTGATTATGAGTTTTGGTATCTGGTTCATCTACTGGCTTTTTACTTTATGGTTCAGATTGCCTTTTTATAAAAACTTACTTCCATTAACCTTTATTGCCGGTATATTTGTGCTCTCGGTTTCTTTCATCGGTATCCTGGTCAGTATTTTGGTTCCGAGCCAATTAAAAGCTACTGAGATTTTAATGGTTATTGCCACTCCAAGTTTTATCTTAAGCGGATTTACATGGCCATTAAGCCACATGCCACAAGCAGTTCAGGCAATTGCAAATGTGATTCCGTTAACTCATTTCCTGAAAGCTTTTAGAATATTAATTATAGTAAACGGTACTTTTTCCCAAACCACAAAACCCGTTTGGAATATGGTTATCATACGCATTGTTTGCTTTATGGCAGCGTATACCTCTTTATATTTTAAAAAGAAAAGCGTTTTAAAAGAAGCCTAAACATTTCGTTCAAAAGCAATAAAAAGCACAAGAAATTATATTCCTGTGCTTTTTTAATCCTAAATATTAACCTGTTAATTTACATATCCTAAAACATTCAGCCACAAACCTCCTATTACTAAATAAATAACAAGCATCGCAAGTCCTGTGATAAGTCCTTTAACCCACCAACTTTTTAAGTCTACATAACCACTACCAAAGAAAACCGGCGCTGGCCCGTGCCCGTAATGCGTTAATGTTCCGTAAAGAGACCCCACAAACCCTAACATAAAAGCAAGGAATAGACCCGGAACACCCAAAGATATTCCGACCGCTAATAATGCCGCATACATTGCCGCTACGTGAGCCGTTGCGCTTGCAAAAATATAATGGCTAAAGAAATAAACCCCAATAATAATTAAAAAGGCTAATTGCCAGCTCATACCAATCATTTGACCTTTTACAATCTCACTAAACCACCCTATAAAACCTAATTTATCCAGAGAACTTGCCATCATAACCAAAACGGCAAACCATACGATGGTATCCCACGCTCCTTTTTCTGCTTTTACATCATCCCAGGTTAAAACAGAAGTCAGTAACAAAACCACCAATCCTATAAACGCTGTGGTAGTGGCATCAATAGAAAACAGGTCACCAGTCATCCAAAGGAACAATAAAATAACAAAAGTAAGCAGCATTAACCATTCGTTTTTAGAAATCGCCCCCATCTCTTTTAATTTCTCTCCTGCAATTTTTGGCGCATCTCCTGTTTTCTTTAATTCAGGCGGATAAATTTTGTATAACAGATAAGGAATCGCAAAAAAAGCAACTAAACCAGGAACCAGTGCTGCAAGAGCCCATGATGTCCAGGAAATATGGATGCCTAAATTTTCGGCAAATTTTTGACACATTGGATTACTCGCTGTTCCGGTTAAAAACATAGATGAAGCAATCAGGTTTACATTATAACTACTCAATGTAAGATAGGCACCAAGTTTTCTGCGTGTTTCCGGCTTATCCGGATCTGAACCAAAACTCATTGACATTGATTTCATAATCGGGTAAATGATCCCTCCTCCCCTGGCGGTGTTACTAGGCACAACCGGCGCTAAAACCAAATCTGCCAGGCCTAAACCATACGCCAGTCCTAAAGAGCTTTTGCCAAATATTTTAATGAATAAAAAGGCTATCCGATTACCAAGTCCCGTTTTTATAAAACCTCTGGCAATGAAAAATGAAATTCCGATAAGCCAAATCACTTTATTTCCAAAACCTCCCAAAGCCAGGGTTATTGAATCTCCTGCATTTCCAGGCGCCAAAACCTGGGTAAAAGCAGTTACCGCAATAGCAAGCATACACATCGTACCCATTGGCGCTGCTTTTAAAATAATTCCGATAATAGTGGAGATAAAGATGGCAAACAAATGCCAGGCTTCCGGCGAAAGTCCTTTAGGAGTGGGAACAAACCAAATTGCTAAACCTATTGCCAGTGTAATAAGTGTGTTTTTTATATTTATTTCTTTCATGATCTTATAATTAAATTTTTAATAGTCTGCTTAGAAAAACCTGCCTTGAAACTGAATAATAAACAAGTTATTATCGTATGTGGTAGTATTTGGAATGTTTCGTTTATAGTTATCGAACTGCACGCCCATTTCGATACGTCCGGTATAGCCTTTTCCAAATTCTAAACCTGCCATTGGAGTATAAGTCTGTCTGGCGTTTGAATTGATTTTGAAGCTTCTGTCAAAATATTCATATCGACACGAAAATTCTATCGCCGTTAATTTCCGGTATCTAATTTCATATCTCAAATTAGGCAGGAAGTAAGCCCCTCGCATTTCGTAATCATTGATATTTAGAGTTCTCAAATCCGGAACTAAAGAATAATACAGGAAGTGATTGATTCCTTGTTTCGCCTCAAGCTGAGTTTGTAATATCAATTTATCTGCGAGTTTAAAATCAGCAGTAAGGTCCAGCCCCACAGCGAAAACTTTCTGAGTAAAAACTTCGCCAAAACCACCATTGATCCCGAAATTTATATTATGCTTCTTATCCAGTTCAAAAGCAAGACGAGCAGAATATTGTTTGCCATTATCTTTATCTGATATCTGATCTTTTCCATTACCATTTACAACAGATAAAGCATAAGTAACAGGGGTTTTTCCTAAATTAAAACCGCCAAACACAGATGCACCAATTTGAAAGCTAGTCCAGCCATTATTTCCAAATTCAGTATATTGATTAGAGTAATCAAATGATTTAAGGATATCAGCCGGATTCAATTCCTCGATTCCAAATGCAGGCCTAAACTGCCCTACTAATAAACCAACATCTTTGCTAAAAATATACCTTGCAAAGGCATTTTCTAAAACCTTGCCTTTAGGATCTGATTTAAAATCGGCCAGGTTTGCCAAAACAACAACATCAAAACGTTCTCCTAATTTAGTGGTAACGCCCAGACGCATTCTTTTAATATCAAATGTATTTTCGACTGCATTACCATCCGTATGCTGAAGTCCGGTTACAGCATCAATATCCTTACTAAAATCATTTAAATAACGGGCCTGAAAAAGTCCCTGAAATTTAAACTGAGGATATTTTACCTCACCTGAAGCATTAGAATCTGTAGTTTGCCCGTTCAAAAAAAAGGGAAATAAAAAGATTAAAAAAATAATCTTTTCTAAAAAAGATTGATTTAGAAATTTCATGATAAAAGTGTAGATTTATTTTTATTCGTAAAAATTCAGCTGTCCACAACTTCTTTTTACTACATTAAATCTACCCAATACTTTTAACTAAAAATCTGACTTATATCATGTTTTTAACATTTATTTAATAATCACTTTTTTATATTTTTAACCCAAAAAAAAGGCGTTAGATTAACTAACGCCCTTTTTATTATCATAATTTTAACTAGATTACTTCTCTATCTCTCTCATCGAATCCATTTTTTTGTGCGCGAGGAATCCTGCTACATCTTCAAAATGTTCTTTTACACGTTTATTACCAAATTCAAAAACCTTAGTCGCTAATCCGTCAAGGAAATCACGGTCGTGAGAAACCAGGATTAAAGTTCCGTCAAAGTCACGTAAGGCATCTTTAATAATGTCTTTGGTTTTCATGTCCAGGTGATTTGAAGGCTCATCCAGAATCAGTAAGTTAACGGGTTCCAACAATAATTTAATCATTGCCAAACGCGTTTTTTCACCCCCTGAAAGTACTTTTACTTTCTTTGTAATATCATCACCCTGAAACATAAACGCGCCAAGAATATTTTTTATTTGGGTACGAACATCTCCAACCGCGATATTATCAATAGTTTCAAAAATCGTAGCGTTTTCATCTAATAAAGAAGCCTGATTTTGGGCAAAATACCCAATTTGAGAATTATGACCAATATCTACACTTCCCTCATCAATACCAATTTCTTTCATGATAGCTTTGATCATGGTTGATTTTCCTTCACCATTTTTACCCACAAACGCTACTTTTTGCCCTCTTTCAATCACAATATTGGCGTCTTTAAAAACCACATGATCTCCATAGGATTTAGACAAATCTTTTACCACAACAGGATATTGTCCGGAACGTGCTGCCGGCGGAAATTTTAATTTTAATGCGGAATTATCTACTTCATCAACCTGAACAATAACTAGTTTTTCAAGCATCTTAACACGAGACTGAACGGCGTCAGTTTTAGAAAATGTTCCTTTAAAACGGTCGATAAAAGCCCTGTTATCTGCAATCATTTTTTGTTGCTCATCGTATGCTTTTTGTTGGTGTACACGACGGTCTTTTCTTAATTCTAAGTAATGAGAATATTTTGCTTTATAATCGTAGATTCTTCCCATTGTAACCTCAATAGTACGATTGGTAATATTATCTACGAAAGCCCTGTCGTGTGAAATTACCACAACTGCTTTTGCTGAATTGATCAGGAATTCTTCTAACCATTGAATACTCTCGATATCCATGTGATTGGTTGGCTCATCCAGTAAAATTAAATCCGGCTTTTGCAATAAAATTTTAGCCAATTCAATACGCATTCTCCATCCTCCTGAAAACTCCGATGTCTGACGTGTAAAATCTTCACGCTCAAAACCTAAACCAACTAGTATTTTTTCAACTTCAGCTTCGTAATTTACTTCTTCGATTGCATAAAATTTCTCACTTAAGTCAGAAACCCTTTCAATCAATTTCATGTAAGCATCACTTTCATAATCTGTACGAACGGTTAATTGTTCGTTGATTTCATCGATTTCGGCTTTCATTTTAAAAATTTCACCAAAAGCTTTTGAAGCTTCTTCCATTACAGTCGAACCATCTTTAGTCAATAAATGCTGAGGCAAGTAAGCAATAACAGCTTCTTTTGGAGCCGAAATACTTCCGGTAGAAGGTTTGCTCTGGCCTGCAATTATTTTTAAAAGTGTCGATTTCCCCGCACCATTTTTACCCATAAGGGCAATTTTATCATTTTCATTTATAGCAAAAGAAACATCGCTAAATAATGTAGTTCCACCAAACTGAACCGAAATATCGTTAACTGTAATCATTTAGATTTTTAGATTTTAGACTGCTTAGATTGTTAGACGTCCCAGCAAGTATTTTTTTGAAAGCGCAAAGATAGATTAATTAGACTATTAGACAATATTTTTTAGATGACTGACATTCCCGATTTTAAAATCACATAAATATTCCTACATATACTCGAATTTTAGCCTTAACTTGTCTATGAATTCAAAAATCAGCAAAAATATGAGAACGAAATTAAACTTAACGATTGGTCTAATTGCAGGATTGTTATTTGGATTTTCTGCAAACGCACAAAAAACGGTCATTAAAAAAGAAGCTTTGCCGGCAAATGCACAAACTTTCCTAAAGACTCACTTTGGATCAAAAAAGCCCAGTTACATAATAGAAGACAAAGAAATTCTTTCTACAGAATACAAAGTTCAGTTTGATAATAAAATTGAAATCGAATTTGATAAAAAAGGAAACTGGAAAGAAGTTGATGGAAACAGCTCCAAAATCCCTTCGTCTATTATTCCGAAAAAAATTGCCTCGTATGTAAAAACAAATTTCCGTAAAGAAAAAATAACCAAAATAGAAATAGGAACTTTTGGTTATGAAACAAAACTAACCAACGGCTTAGAATTAAAATTCAACTTAAAAGGAGATTTTACCAAGATCGACAAATAACCCTTTAATTTTAAAATCTAAAAAACCCGACAAGTTTTTAAAACCTGTCGGGTTTGCTACATTATCATTATCAAATGGACTAATTATCTTTTAATTAATCTTTTCTCCATTTTTTGGTTTCCTCAAAAATGTGTTCTAAGATGGCAGATTCTGTTTCGTCGAAATCTATGTTTCGTCGCCCCATTACTAATTTTGCAGTTTCAAAAGCTTTTTTGGTTACATAAGTGGTAAAACCTGCCGCTCCGCCCCAGGAGAAACTCGGAACAAAATTTCTGGGAAAACCGCTTCCAAAAATATTAGCACTTACTCCTACTACAGTCCCGGTATTAAACATCGTATTGATCCCGCACTTACTATGATCTCCCATCATCAGGCCACAAAACTGAAGACCCGTTTTAGCAAAACCTTCTGTTTCATAACTCCACAATTTCACTTCCTCATAGTTGTTTTTCAGGTTCGAATTGTTACTGTCTGCACCAATATTACACCATTCACCCAAAACAGAATCCCCTAAAAAACCATCATGCCCTTTGTTTGAATTGGCAAAAAGAATCGAATTTTTAACCTCTCCTCCTATTCTGGATCCCGGACCAACGGTAGTCGCTCCGTAAACTTTGGCATTTAGCTTTACTTGTGCATTTTCGCATAAAGCAAAAGGACCACGAATTACGGATCCTTCCATAATTTCGGAATTCTTACCTATATATATAGGACCTGTTGAAGCATTTAAAGTTACAAACTCTAATTTTGCCCCTTCTTCAATAAATACATTTTCAGGTGCGATGACATTCACACTTTTCGGAATTGGCTGTGATTTTCTATCTTCTGTCAGATAAATAAAATCCTGGCGAATTGCAGCGTCATTTTTAGAAAAAATATCCCATGTATGTTCTACAGTCAAAGTATCTTCATTGTACGGAATGATTTCGTAAGAATCAAAATCAACTTCTTCCTGATTTTCTGTTGTAAAAAAAGCGATTACATCATCTCCTTTAAAGATGGCCTGGTTTTCCTTTAAATCCGAAACCATTTCAGCAAGCGTATCATTTGGTAAATACGCAGCATTTATCATCACATTTTCCTCCATTTCAACCATAGGAAATTTGGCAGATAAATAATCTTCGGTAATTGTTGTTATAGTAGACCCCAAACGGGTTTCCCATTTTTGACGAATCGTCATAATTCCGATTAGGATATCAGCCACGGGCCTTGTAAAAGTAAAAGGTAATAAAGCATTCCGGACCGGACCGTCAAAAAGAATGTAATTCATAAATAATTAAATTTGGTACTTGTTAAAATCTTGATTTGGTTATCGGGTTCAAAGTTACAAATATTTATGCGTTTCATTAAACCTGTACATTTATAAATAAAGAAAATACTGCCATAAGTTAACATCGTATTTTAAAGATAAAAAAAACTCCATAAAAAAAGCCCTCCGAATGGAAGGCTTTTGTGTATAAATAAAAACAGCTATTATTTTTTAGCGTGTTTTGCATATTTAGTTTTGAATTTATCAATACGTCCTGCAGTATCGATAAGTTTAGATTTACCAGTATAAAAAGGGTGAGATGTTCTGGAAATCTCCATTTTTACAACTGGATACTCAACTCCGTCAACTTCAATTGTTTCTCTTGTATCTGCAGTAGATTTAGTGATAAAAACGTCATCATTTGACATGTCTTTAAATGCAACTAATCTGTAATTTTCTGGGTGAATTCCTTTTTTCATCTTTTCTTTTTATTTATTGTTCAGAGCATTTTCATTTTGAAGCTTTTCCATGGTTAGAAAAAGGTGTAAATAAGGGATACTCTTTTTTGTTTAAAATTTAATTATTTTTAAGTGTGCAAATTTACAATTCTTTTTTAATAAACAAATGTTTCGCTCACTTTTTTTTAGCTAAATCGAAAAAGCTTTTTTTATCTGTGATTATATTGGTAATTACTATATTTGTGGATTAATTTTAAAACATATCGAAATATGATTAATGAAGTTATAAAAAAGAATGGAATTACTTATGGTGCAATGATCGGAATTGCATCGGCATTAATCACTGCTACCATATATGCAGTCGATTTAAATTTGTTTACTGCATGGTGGATGGGACTTATAGGCCTAGCAATAAGTCTTACTTTAAGCATCGTCTTACTTTCTAAAACCAAGAAAGATTTAAAAGGTATTTACACATTCAAAGAAGCTTTTACAACTTATTTTATAGCTGCTGTAATTGGAATTTTGATTTCTACCCTTTTTAACATTCTTTTATTTAACGTAATTGATCCGGGCGCAAAAGACACTTTAAACGAATTAATTATTAAATATACCGCAGGAATGATGCAAAAATTTGGATCGCCGGCTTCTGTAATCAACGAAACGATTGCTAAAATGAAAGAAACGAATCCTTATTCTACAGTAGAATTACTTAAAGGATCTGTTTTTGCTATAGTAATAAGTTCTATTTTCGGATTAATTTTCGCAGCATTTTTTAAAAGCAAAACTACACAAGAATAAAAAACATAAATGAATTTATCTATACTTATACCGCTTCTAAATGAGGAGGAATCACTTAAAGAACTCTATTCGTGGATTATTAAAGTGATGCAATCTAACAATTACTCTTATGAAATCATTTTTGTAGATGATGGAAGTACAGATGATTCTTGGAATATCATTGAAAGTTTTTCTAACGAAAACCCTCATGTAAAAGGGATTCGCTTTATGAAAAACTTTGGAAAATCTCAGGCTCTGCATGCTGGTTTTGCAAAAGCCCAGGGTGATGTTATCATTACAATGGATGCCGATTTACAAGACAGCCCGGATGAGATTCCCGGATTATATGAAATGATTACGGCTCAGAAATTTGATTTGGTTTCAGGCTGGAAAAAGAAACGCTATGACTCTGTTGTGGCAAAAAACCTTCCTTCTAAACTTTTTAACTGGGCAGCAAGAAAAACCTCAGGAGTTGAATTGAATGATTTTAACTGCGGATTAAAAGCATATAAAAACACCGTGGTAAAAAACATAGAAGTTTCGGGCGAAATGCACCGATACATTCCTGTTTTGGCAAAAAATGCCGGTTTTAATAAAATTGGCGAAAAAGTAGTTATTCACCAGGCACGCAAATACGGTGAAACCAAATTTGGAATGGAACGTTTTATAAATGGTTTCCTGGATCTGATTACAATTTGGTTTTTGTCCCGATTTGGAAAAAGACCGATGCACTTATTTGGAGCAATGGGTTCCCTAATGTTTATTATTGGATTTTTACTTGCCGGTTACATTGGCGTTTCGAAATTATACCATATGTATAACGGAATGAAATACAGCTTAATCACCAGTAATCCCTGGTTTTTTATTGCCTTAACCACTATGATTTTAGGAACCCAATTATTCTTAGCCGGTTTTCTTGGTGAGATTATCCTAAGAACTAAAAACAACGAAGCACGTTATAAAGTAGCCCGAGAGGTTAATTTCTAACATAAAGCCATAGCCTGTTGGCACTGACATCCTTTTGTGGCTTTCCTGTAATTATTCGAAAGCCACAAAAAAATAAGATCCTGATAATTATCGGGAAGTAAGGAATTAGCTCCTAAAAAAATCTTATCTTTATTTTAAACACTAAAAAGACATTTACATGAATATAGCACCTAATATTTTAAATGCTGTAAACGAATGGCTGACGCCTACATTTGACAACGAAACACAAGCCGCGGTTAAAGAATTAATGACTACATCGCCAAAAGAACTTGAAGAAAGTTTTTATAAAAACCTGGAATTTGGAACGGGCGGAATGCGTGGTGTCATGGGGGTTGGAAACAACAGAATCAACAAATACACACTTGGAAAAAACACTCAGGGGCTATCTGATTATTTACATGAAGCTTTTCCTAATCAACCCTTAAAAGTCGTTATTGCTTATGATTGTCGTCATAACAGTAATACTTTAGCCAAACTTGTTGCCGATGTTTTCTCGGCAAACGGAATTCATGTTTATTTATTCTCTGATTTACGACCAACTCCGGAATTGTCTTTTGCCCTTAAATATTTGGGGTGCCAATGCGGAATTGTATTAACAGCTTCTCACAATCCACCTGAATATAACGGATACAAAGTATATTGGGAAGACGGTGGTCAAATTGTACCTCCGCAAGACGCTGCAATTATTAATGTAATTGAGCATTTAGATTACGATAAAATTAAATTTAATGCCAACGAAAGCCTTATTCAATATATCGATACCGAAATTGACAAAGCTTTTATAAAATCATCTATAGAAAACGCAAGTTTTAATACTCCGGCTGAAGCCAAAGACAATTTGCAAATCGTTTTTACTTCATTGCACGGGACATCTATAAAATCTATTCCTGATACGTTAACACAAGCAGGATACAAAAATGTACATATTGTACCGGAGCAAGCTATTCCTGACGGAGATTTCCCAACAGTAAAATCCCCAAACCCGGAAGAACCGGAAGCTTTGACTATGGCTTTGGCCCTGGCAGATAAAACCAATTCAGATATTGTTGTTGGAACTGATCCTGATTGCGACCGTCTTGGTGTTGCGGTTAGAAACAACGACGGAAAAATGATTTTACTTAACGGAAATCAAACGATGATTTTGATGACTTCTTTCTTATTGAAACAATGGAAAAAAGCCGGTAAAATTAACGGAAAACAATTCGTAGGCTCTACAATTGTCTCCACTCCAATGATGATGGAATTAGCAACAAGCTATGGCGTAGAATGTAAAGTAGGTTTGACCGGTTTTAAATGGATTGCTAAAATGATCAAGGATTTCCCTGAACTCGAATTTATCGGTGGCGGAGAAGAAAGCTTTGGTTTTATGGTTGGCGACGCTGTTAGAGACAAAGATGCCGTTGCAGCTACTTTATTAATCTGTGAAGTTGCAGCTCAGGCAAAAGCAGCAGGAAGCAGTGTTTACAACGAACTTTTACAACTTTATGTTGAAAATGGTTTTTATAAAGAATACCTGGTTTCCTTAACTAAAAAAGGAATGGAAGGTTTACAGGAAATCAATCAGATGATGATTGATTTACGTGAAAATCCTTTAAAAGAGATTAGCGGACAAAGAGTAATTATGGTCGAAGATTACCAATCATCAATTGCTTTAAATTTATTGACCGGTGAAGAATCTGCAATGGATATTCCAAAATCCAATGTATTGATTTATTATACTGAAGACGGTTCTAAAATTTGTGCAAGACCAAGCGGAACGGAACCAAAAATTAAATTCTATATTAGCGTTAATGCAGAATTAGATTCGGTTCAAAATTTTGATGCTGCAGAAAGTTTCTTAGACGAAAAAATACAAAATATTATTGCAGGAATGCAATTGAACTAATTAAAGAATGAGTGACAAACCTGAAACAAATGATCAGCCTGAACTATTAAATTCGATTATAGGATTAATAGATCAGACCCGTCATTTTGTTGCTAAAACAGTTAATCAGGAACTGACCTTATTATATTGGAAAATCGGAAAAACAATTAATGACGAAATTCTAAAAAATGACAGAGCCGATTACGGAAAGCAGCTTATTAAAAATTTAAGCGAAGAGCTTTCTATAAGATACGGAACCGGTTTTAACAAAAGAAACCTACACAGTTTTATAAAGTTAAACTCTATATTTCAAGACCTTACAATTGTGCACACAGTGTGTGCACAATTGAGCTGGTCTCACATTAGAACTTTAATTTACCTTGAAAACAATATAAAACGTGAGTTTTATATTCAGATGAGTATTCATGAAAGATGGAGTGTCAGAACTTTGCAAGAGCGTATTGAAAGTATGCTTTTTGAAAGAACTGCTATTAGCAAAAAACCTGAACAGACTATCGTTAATGATTTAACACTATTAAAAAACGAAAAACAAATTAGTCCTGATTTAACTTTTAGAGATCCTTATATTTTAGACTTTTTAGGATTACACGATAGCTATTCTGAGAAAGACTTAGAAAGTTCGATATTAGCCCAATTGCAAAATTTCATTACTGAAATGGGCAGCGAATTTGCTTTTCTTGCCCGCCAAAAAAGAATAACAATTGATGATGAGGATTTTTATATTGACCTTCTTTTTTATCATCGCGGTCTTCGTCGATTGGTTGCAATTGACTTAAAACTAGGAAAATTTAAAGCCGGCTACAAAGGCCAAATGGAACTTTATTTACGTTGGTTAGAGAAAAACGAACAAAAAGAAGGCGAAAACAAACCAATTGGATTAATTTTGTGCAGTGAAAAATCTCCCGAACAAATAAATTATTTAATGCTTGATAACGATGAACAAATCAAAGTTTCAGCTTACCTGACCCAATTACCAGAGAAAAAATTATTGCTAGAAAAGCTGGAAAGAGCCATTGCTATAGCAGAAAACAACATCTACAAATAAATGAGTACTTTCAAAAAAATAGTTCCTTTTATATATCCGTATAAAAAATACGCATTCTTAAACATATTTTTTAATGTTTTATACGCGCTTTTCAGCACACTTTCTTTTGTTGCCTTAATACCAATGCTTCAGGTATTATTTGACCAAACAAAGGCGAGAAAAATAAAACCGGTATATCAGGGGATTTTAAAACTCCAGAAATACGGAGAAGATTATTTGAGCTATTACATCACCACGACAAAAGGGAATCATGACCCAGGCTACATATTATCTATAATGGTAGCGATCATCATCTCGATCTTTTTATTAAAAAACTTAGCCGATTATTTAGCCATGTTTTTTATCACTTTTTTACGAAATGGTGTTTTAAAAGACATGCGAAATGCTATGTATAAAAAAACACTGGAACTTCCTTTAGCTTTCTATTCTGAGAAAAGAAAAGGAGATGTTATTTCTAGAATTTCCGCTGATGTGAATGAGGTTCAAAACTCCTTTCTAGCCATATTGGAACTTATTGTTAAAGAACCTTTAACGATAGTTTTTACCATAACAACAATGCTGATTATCAGCACCAAACTAACGCTATTTGTCTTTATTTTTATTCCAATTTCAGGTTACATTATTTCATTAATTGGAAAACAACTAAAAAAACAATCAACAAAAGCACAAGAAGAACAAGGCACATTTTT
Organism: Flavobacterium sp. FlaQc-48; assembly: GCF_044007335.1. Taxonomy (NCBI): domain Bacteria; kingdom Pseudomonadati; phylum Bacteroidota; class Flavobacteriia; order Flavobacteriales; family Flavobacteriaceae; genus Flavobacterium; species Flavobacterium sp. FlaQc-48. Next base: position 111,571 of record NZ_JBIPCR010000008.1, read on the forward strand.
ATCTACTATCGAAGAAACTATAGGTGGATTAAAAGTCGTAAAGGGATATAATTCTGAAAATTATTTCAATACTGTTTTTCAAAATTCAACGGAACGTTTTTTCAATTTATCTAATAAGATAGGTAATCGTCAGAACCTGGCTTCTCCTGCGAGTGAGTTTATGGGAATTACTGTTATTGCTATTCTATTGTGGTATGGAGGACAAATGGTTTTGATTGACAAGACTCTAAGCGGACCTTCATTTATCGCCTATATGGGATTGGCTTATAATATCCTAACGCCTGCAAAAGCAATATCTAAAGCTTCTTATGGAGTAAAAAGAGGAAATGCGGCTGCTGAACGTGTTCTTGAAATTTTAGAACAGGAAAACACGATTACCTCAAAAGTTGATGCAGTCGAAAAAACAACTTTTGATGACAATATTAACGTTCAAAATATTAACTTTAAATACGAAGACGAAACCGTTTTAAAAGACTTCTCTCTTCAAATTAAAAAAGGTCAGACCGTTGCACTTGTCGGACAATCCGGAAGTGGAAAAAGTACTATTGCAAACCTGCTGACTCGTTTTTATGATGTGAACGACGGAACAATTTTGATTGACGGAGTGAACATCAAGGACATGAACCTGCAATCACTCAGAAGCCTGATGGGATTAGTTACTCAGGATAGCATCTTGTTTAACGATACTATAAAAGCCAATATTTTATTAGGAAAACTCGATGCGACTGATGATGAAATTATTGAAGCTTTAAAAATTGCTAATGCTTTTGAATTCGTAAAAGAATTACCTTTAGGAATTTATACTAACATTGGAGATAGTGGAAACAAGCTTTCCGGTGGCCAAAAACAACGTTTATCGATTGCCCGTGCCGTATTGAAAAATCCTCCAATTATGATTTTGGATGAGGCGACATCAGCATTAGATACTGAAAGCGAAAAGTTTGTTCAGGTTGCGCTGGAGAATATGATGCAGAACAGAACCTCTATTGTCATTGCGCACCGTCTTTCAACCATCCAGAAAGCAGATGTAATTGTTGTAATGCAAAAAGGAAAAATCGTCGAAAAAGGAACTCATGAAGAACTGATTGCACATAATGGTACTTATAACAAATTGGTAACCATGCAGTCTTTTGAATCCTAAATAAAAGCATTTACTTTTAGCCACAGATTACACAGATTAACCCAGATTCTTTTTTTTACGAAATAAAATCATTTTAATCTGTGTAATTTGTGGCTTTTTTTTAGACTAATCTTTAAAACTTAAAAAAATGTATCTCAACAATCCAAACATAAAGCTTCCAGATGATCCGGATACAATTGTTTGGAAATACTTAGATTTATCTAAATTTCTGGATTTACTGCTTTCTAAAAAATTGTTTATGTCCCGTTCTGATAAATTTGAAGATCAGTACGAAGGCACTTTTAGCGAACCTACTTACGAAGAAATTAAAAAACTGGCGATTGATAATCCTGACTTTTTAAATTATTACAAAACGCATCGGGAACAAGTAGCCGTAAGCAGCTGGCATATTAACGAATACGAATCCTTTGCCATGTGGCAAATTTTTACACAAAACAGTGAAGGACTAGCCATTCAGTCCACTATTGGAAGACTGCAAAAAGCATTAAAACCCGAAAACAATTTTGATCAGTATATTGGCGAAGTCAATTATATCGATTACAAAAAAGAATACATTCCGTTTGACGATTTATTCTTCCCTTTCCTATTTAAACGCAAAAGTTTTCAATATGAACGTGAAGTACGAATTATTACCGACACTTCTAAAAGTGATCTGAAATTAAATGACGGTTTAAAAATCAATGTCGATCTTAAACAATTAATCGAAAAAATATACATTCACCCAAAATCAGAAAACTGGTATAAAAAACTGGTAATTGAATTGGTAGAGCGTTTGGATTTTGGATTTGAAATTGAAAAATCGGATCTGGAAAGTGATATTTTGATATAGATTCTTTGAAAGATGCTAAGTTTTTTTTTAATGCTATGATATAAGAAAGCCTGTTAAAAATTACATTTAATTTCTAACAGGCATTTTTATTTACAAGATTTTAAAAACTTAGAAACTTAGGGCCTCAGAACCTTAGAAACTTAGATAGGTTTATAACTTTTCACTTCCCATTTTTTAGAAGTCAAATCAATGTAATTATAGTGCAGGACATCGTTTTTATCGAATTGTCCGTTTTGGTTGGTATCTTCTATTGTTCTAAAATACAGGCGGCTTTTAGAATCGATCAAACTCCAGTCTACTAACTCCTGAAAATCTTCAGAAACCTTAGTAAAATGTTCTCCGCTAATATCACTTAAATACAAAGTCTTAATATCACTACTATCAATCTTTCCATCTTTATTCGTATCTGAATCTGCCAGAGTATAAACCATAATTTGATTTTTAGTTTTATCTGCAATGGTTTTCAAATATGTAGCCGTTAAAATCAAAGCCGGTTTATCTGTTAAAGGCCGAATAGAGTCTGAATCTACTTTTTGAAATTTCAGGTTTTGTAAATAACCTGTAATCTCATATTCCCCTAAATTAGAAATCGTAAAACTAACATCGTTCACACTCGAAGAGCCGTAACGTGCTTTTGTTCCTTTTTCAAAAACGCGTAAATCTCCAACCGGATGAATCAAATAGCCGGTTCCTTCCATCTGAATAGGCAAATCTGCCACTTCAATCTGCGTTGAATCTGTTTTTGCAACAACATTTGCTTTATTTGAAGCATCATAAATCACTTTTGGCTTCTGTGCTTCATCTTTACAACTCACTAATGTTCCGATGATTACTAAGGCTATATATTTTAAGGAATTTTTCATGTCTGCAAATTATATTAGAATATCAAATATAGCATTTTTGATTGTATTATCTATTTTTATTGAATTTTACTAGTGCGAAGATATTTAAAAACACAAGACCGGAATAAGCCAAAAGCAGAACCCAATTTTTTTTATATAGAGAAAGATTATATTCCAGTTGTCTTTTTCTTTCCTCTTCCAGAATAAAATCTTTATTGGCCTCCCAATAACCACATTTAAAAGAAACAATTTTTCCGGAATCATTTTTGAATTTAGGTTTTGGCATCATTAAAACCAGAAAATCATTATCATTTTGAATAAACACAGGCATGCCTTCAATTGCAAAAATCTCTAAAACCCTAACATAAACTTCGTATCGCATTTTAGTTCCCAAATGAACCTTAATAGCATTTACAGTATCATTCTCTCGCTTTATTTTTCTTAAAGCAAGCTGAAGTTCATTCAATTTTTGCCTCTCTAAATCCTCCGTACTATTTAGATTAAATACCTGATAATTTCTTTTGATTGCTAAAAATCCTTTTTTCTGAATAGCATCCGGAAAACTTATACCAAAACAACTTTCAACCTTAAAAGCATCAACTTTATAAAAATGATAAAAACAAAAGAAAGGAATTAAAATTAGTGAAATCATTCCCGGAACGTAAAAAATTTTCTTTCTTTTTTCACGTCTTTCTATCATAACCTCGCATTAATTTTTAAGTTAAAAACCCTGGAAGTCATATAATTTGGAATTGCATATTGATTTTTAGAATACACATCACGAACCCAGGTATTAGTTATTGCGTTTTGATTATTGAAAAGATTAAAAATCTCCACTCCCACAGACAATTCTTTAAAACTTCTCAGCCAGTTTGCCTTAGCTACCTTTGTACTACTGTCTACAAAAACTTTAGCAAAACCAACATCTGCCCTACGATAATCATTCAGTCTGCTTTGATATAAATAAGGATCAGAATATGCCGGAGCACCACCCGGTAAACCTGTGTTATAAACTAAATTCAAATATAATTTCACACTCGGTATACTAGGCATATAATCCTGAAACAACATTGCGAATTTTAACCGCTGATCAGTTGGCCTGGCGATATATCCTTTATCAGCATAATTTTCTTCTGTTTTTAGATATCCAAAACTAATCCAGGATTCTGTTCCGGGAACAAATTCTCCATTCAATCTAAAATCAAGGCCCTGAGCATAGGCTTTAGCATTGTTATTAGCGAGGTATCGGATTCTCACATTATCGATCGAATACACATTTACATCTGAAAGTGATTTATAATACAGTTCTGTCACCCATTTAAAAGGACGATCCCATATTTTAAAATTATAATCATTGCTTAACACCACATGTACCGCTTCCTGGGCTTTCACATTCGGGTTTACTACTCCGTCTAAATCACGAAGTTCGCGATAAAAAGGCGGTTGATGATAGAGTCCTCCCGAAAGCCTGAAAACCATATCCATATCCCAATCCGGTTTTATGGCAAATTGCGCACGCGGACTAACTACGATTTGATTTTTTCCTTCGACTGCAGCCCCGGAAACATTCCAACTTTGGAAACGGGCTCCTAAATGATACCAAATCTGACTAGACCCAATTTCTGATTTTTTATTAAATTGTGCATACCCCGAAAATCTGTTAATAGTGTTGTAATTTGTAGCACGAACATCCTGATAAGGTAAAAGTGGTCCTGTATACGGTTCGTAAGGCTGATTGTTTTTAGGCAAAGCAACTACTGGCGGATTGATAGAAAAACCGGCCGAATCAATCATCTCCCATTCTACAATCCGGTCACGAATTGATTCTCTTGTGTATTTTAAACCAAATTCCAGTTGACTATCATTTTTCCATTCTTTAAATCCTTTAATCTCAGCATTTGCAATTAAAGCATCTAAATCATTTCGGGCATGACTCAATTGCGACCCTATTCCGCGTGTAAAATCAACCTGGGTTGTTTCATCTTCACCAACACTTCCTAAACGATATTGCGCTAAAATATCAAAATGCTCCTGTTCTGTAGTATGAAATAATGAACCTATGAATTTCAAAGTCAGACTTGGCGATACTTTATAAGTTGTTTTTAGCGCACCAAAATAAGTATCGTACTGATCTCTTTCTTTCCCTTCATAATATACTGCAAGCGCCATTGGCTGATCTATTGTTCCAAATTTTGTTTCGCGCGTTAAAGGCTGGTATAAATATTTATTTTGAGAAATATTACCTAAAAAACTCACTTGCCATTTTTTAGAAATATCATAATTTATATTCGTCTGAATATCGGCAAAAGTTGGGGTGTAATTAGTTTGCGTATCCTGACTATTCACAAGTAAACTATTATTTCGGTAACGGACTCCCGTTACTGCTGACCATTTTTTATTTTTAGAAACCGCATCAACAGAAACACTTCCCCCAAGTAAACTCGCTTCCAGAGAAGCTCCAAACTGAGTTGGTTTTCTATAGGTAATATCTAAAACCGAAGATAATTTATCCCCAAATTTAGCCTGAAATCCACCTGCCGAAAAATCAACATTCTGAACCAGATCTGTATTGGTAAAACTTAATCCTTCTTGTTGGCCTGACCGAATTAAAAAAGGGCGATATACTTCAATTTCATTTACATAAACCAGGTTTTCATCATAATTCCCACCTCTTACCGCATATTGTGTACTCAGTTCATTGTTTGAATTTACGCCTGGCAAAGTTTTAAGAATATTTTCGATTCCGGCATTTGCTCCCGGGATTTTCTTAATCGTAGCCACATCAATGGTTGTAATTCCCTGAACACGTTTTTTATTTTTGGAAGAAACAAAGACTTCTCCCATTTGCTCTTCAGAATTACTCATTACAGGATTAAAAACAAAAACTTCATTAGGTTTTAAGCTAACGGTCAGGCTTATCATTTTTAACGAAATATGGGTAAAAATTAGGGATGTTTTTTTATTAGAGAGTATATCAATTTCAAAATAACCATTCGAATCTGATTGCGTATTATTTTTAGCTGAACTAATATTTACATTACTAACCGGACGATTTTCATTATCCAAAATAACACCTTTAACATGAGCATTTTGAGCAAATGAAACACAAGCAATCCATAAAAAAAGAAAAACGAATATTAATTTATTCTGATTCAAACGTTTGGGGTTTTATTTTTGTTGGCTTCTAAAAAAATGAGTTTCAAAGATAGTAGAATTTCCTACATTATCAATTACTTCTACTTTTAAATCATTTGCCCCTTCGGCCAACAAGCTGTCATCAAATGTATGTGTGATTTTTTTAGTTTTATTTTCATATTCAAACAAAATCCAGTTCCCGTTTAAATAACCATTGTACGATTTAATTCCCGACGAAGCATCACTTATTATAAACTCTACTTTTTTCTGGTCACTAATCCATTTTCCTTCCACCGGCTTCGTAATTTTTATAACCGGTGCGACAGTATCTAAAACAATCCCAAATTGCCCCAATGTTTTTGATTTAGCCGTAAAAACATCACCTTTTCTGATTGTACCGTTATAACTGCTGCTGTTTCCGCTAATTCGTCCAATAAAAAGCTTATCTCTTAACGTTTCCGGATAAGAATCATCTTTAATTGTAATCGTAAAATTAGAATGAACCGGAACAGTATCGTCATGAATGTAAATTCGGTTGTTCTTTACATCAAAATTTAAATTAAAATCATCGTAGAAAGTTCCTGCAGGAAAAAAGACAGACATATTATCTTTTTCAAAATTAGTATCTTTATTAACTTTAATTAAATATTTTGACATCACCGGTTCTGCAGCCACAATGGGAGTTGCAGCATCATATTCGACTGGAACCGTTATAGCACTTAAATTTCCGAAATAATCCGAAACTTCAATCCTGTACGTAGAAGCTAAATTTGGTTCGACCGGAATAATACCGCGAAGTGAATCGGTTTTAATGATACTTAAAGCATAAGGTGTTTTCATGAAAAGCTTTTGAACGCGCTGACCTGATTTTTTATATTTCCCATAGTCAATTAAAGCATTTACAAAACGCATTTCATCAAATGAATAGGTATTAAACTGATAATTATAATTTTCATTTCCGTTTAAAAAAGTCGAAACATTAAAAACGCCATTTTTGTTGAACGAAACATCATCATAATCAACTGCTGAGATTCCAAAACCAAATTTTCCATTTGCTTTTACTTTGCTGGCCAGATAAGTTCCGTCTTTTTGCAAAGCAACATTTAGCAACAAAGGTTGTCTCGACTGGTTTACTGTAGAATTACCCAATGGATAAACATAAACACTGGAAATAGTAGGCTTTTTGGTGTCTTTTATATTTTTATCAAATCCAAAAAAGATCGGATTAATAACAAACTCCGTCTTTGTATCACGAATTTCAAAATGCAAATGCGGCCCCTCAGAAGAACCAGTATTTCCTGACAATGCAATTAACTGACCTTTAGTAACAGGCAATTCATTGGGTTTTGGGAACATTTCAATTTCATACGCCTTTTCTTTGTAATGATTTTTCTTAACATATTCCTGAATTTCTCCAACAGTAGTTTGCAGGTGCCCGTAAACTGAAGTGTATCCATTTGCATGTGTAATGTAAATACATTTTCCGTTTCCAAAAGTTGAAATTTTGATCCTCGAAACGTATCCGTCTGCAATGGCATAAACATTTAATCCTTCCCGCTGATTCGTTTTTAAATCGAAGCCCGCATGAAAATGATTTGGCCGTAACTCCCCAAAATTGCCCGAAAGTTGCATCGGAATATCCAGCGGCGGACGAAAATCATTTTTAGGATATTGCGTTTGAGCAAAAGCAAAATGACAAAAAAACAAGGTAAGTAATGAAAATCTCATAAGCAACATTTTTGCTAAGATAAAAAATTAAGGAGCCAAAACCGAGCAAAAAGCCACAAAAATACAATTGATTGAATTTCATTTATTTGTCTATTTTTAATGCAAAAAAATCGATAAAAAATTGCATTAATAAAAAGGAATACTAACTTTGTATGATTAAGTAATGAAAAGGATTTATTAATGAGTGTAATTGCCGAAATAATTGATACTCTTGAATATAAAGTCGAAAAGCTTTTTGAGAAATCAAAAGGCTTAGAGAAAAACAATCAGGTTTTACGATTAGAACTAGCCAAAGCTGTGCAAATTATCCAGAAACAATCTGAAGAAATGGAGGCTTTGAAGAAGCAATATGAAACACTTAAAATAGCCAATTCGTTGCTGGGCAGCGATAATAACAAGAGAGAGACAAAGCTTAAAATAAATTCATTAATTCGCGAAATTGACTACTGTATAGCACAACTATCAGATTAGAAAGACATGGACGGAAAGCTAAGAATTAAAATATCAATTGCAGACAGAGTTTATCCGTTAACGGTAGACCCCACTCAGGAAGAAGGACTTAGAAGTGCTTCAAAAAAAATTGATGCTATGATCAAGCAATTCGAAGAAAGTTATGCAGTTCGTGACAAACAAGATGTTCTGGCGATGTGTGCTTTGCAATTTGCATCACAAGTAGAACAAAAACAAATTGATAACGCAATCGATGGCGAAGAAACTATCGAAAGAATTAAAAGATTAAATTCGCTATTGGATCAATATCTCGAAAATTAAACGTTCTTTACAGAAACTAAGATACTGCCTACATTAGTTCACAATTGGTAAACTCAACACTAACAATTTAGAATGAGCAAATCGTCGCTACTATAGTATGCCATGCTTCGGCTTGGAAACTTGAACAGTGAGTTAGCTCAAAACTTGTCTTTACGAGTTTATTCAAGCAATTAATGTAGGCTTTTTTTATATATAAATTTTAACAAACATGGACATAATAACGATCATTATTTCAGGTATTGTAGGGATTGCAGCAGGTTTTGCAATCGCTAAAATTATCGAAAAAAGCAATATTTCTAATTTAATCAAAAACGCAAAAAAAGAAGCCTCCTCCATTTTAAAAGATGCTAATTTAGAAGCAGAAAACATTAAAAAAGATAAAATTCTTCAGGCAAAAGAAAAATTTATCGAATTAAAATCAGAGCACGAACAAGTTATTTTAGCTAGAGACAAAAAAGTAGCTGAAGTAGAAAAAAGAGTACGCGATAAAGAATCTCAGGTTTCAAATGAATTATCAAAAGCTAAAAAAGTAAATGATGATTTTGAAGCTAAGACCAATGAATACAATAACAAAATTGAGGTTTTAGATAAAAAACAAGCTGAAGTTGACAAATTACACAAAAGTCAATTACAACAACTTGAAGTAATCTCAGGACTTTCTGCAGAAGAAGCAAAAGAACAATTAGTTGAAGGTTTAAAAGCTGAAGCTAAAAGTAAAGCAATGTCTCATATTCAGGATACCATTGAAGAGGCAAAACTTACAGCACAACAGGAAGCAAAGAAAATCATTATCAATACCATCCAGAGAGTGGGAACTGAGGAAGCAGTAGAAAATTGCGTATCCGTTTTCAATATTGAATCTGATGATGTAAAAGGTAGAATTATTGGCCGTGAAGGTCGTAACATTAGAGCACTTGAAGCTGCAACCGGAGTAGAAATCATTGTTGATGACACACCGGAAGCTATTATACTTTCTTGTTTTGATCCGGTTCGTAGAGAAATTGCCCGTTTGTCATTACACAAATTAGTAACAGACGGACGTATTCACCCTGCCAGAATTGAAGAAGTTGTTGCTAAAACAGCCAAACAAATCGACGACGAAATTATCGAAGTTGGTAAACGTACCGTGATCGACTTAGGAATTCACGGCTTACACCCTGAATTAATTAAAGTTGTGGGTAGAATGAAATACCGTTCTTCTTACGGACAAAACTTATTGCAACACTCCAGAGAAGTTTCTAAACTTTGTGGTATCATGGCAGCTGAATTAGGCTTAAATGTTAAATTGGCCAAAAGAGCAGGTTTACTTCACGATATTGGTAAAGTACCAGATACCGAAAGTGACTTACCTCACGCATTGCTAGGTATGCAATGGGCTGAGAAATATGGCGAAAAAGAAGAAGTTTGCAACGCTATTGGAGCTCACCACGACGAGATCGAAATGAAATCATTATTATCTCCAATCGTTCAGGTTTGTGATGCTATTTCAGGTGCAAGACCAGGCGCAAGACGTCAGGTATTGGATTCATACATTCAGCGTCTAAAAGATCTTGAAGAAGTGGCTTACGGATTTAGTGGTGTAAAAAATGCTTATGCGATTCAGGCTGGTAGAGAACTACGTGTTATCGTAGAAAGCGAAAAGGTTTCTGATGATAATGCTGCGAACCTGTCTTTTGAGATTTCGCAAAAAATCCAAACCGAAATGACATATCCGGGTCAGGTAAAAGTTACTGTAATCAGAGAAACAAGAGCAGTTAATATTGCTAAATAATCTCTTTTTGATAAAAACAAGAAAGGCTATCTGAACAGATAGCCTTTCTTGTTTTATATTATTTTAAAAAAGTGTTTAAACATCGTTAAAAACGATCTTAAAACTTGTACCTACTCCAACTTCACTTTCTACCGAAATACTCCCTTTCATCGCCTCAATTTGATTTCTGGTAATATACAAACCAATCCCTCGTGCTTCCTGATGCTTATGAAATGTTTTATACATTCCAAACAATAAGTCCCCATAAACATTAAGATCGATTCCTAAACCATTATCTGTAATTTTTAATGACTTATAGCCTTCAGGCTCAATTGCAAAATCAAAGATAATAACCGGATCACGGTCGGGATGTGCATACTTTATCGCATTGGTCGCAAAATTCAGCAACACACTTTCCATATAAGCCGGATTAAAATTAACTTTTAAATACTTAGGAACGTTATTTATAATCGTGACATTAGTTTGCTTTTTATATCCTTTAATGGTCGTAATCGTTTTATCAATATACTCACACACACTTAAAGGAATCACCGCAATATTAATATTGCTTTGCGTTTTAACAATCTGTGTTAAATTTGAAATCGTATCATTTAAATCATTCGAAACCGTTCGCAAATGTTCTAACATCTCATTTACTGTTTGCTTCTCAACATCGGCATCTATAAAATCCAAAATTGATTTTATATTTCCTGCCTGTGTATTTAAATTATGAGAAACAATATGTGAAAAATTCACCAACCGGCTATTTTGATCACTATATAATTTCATTGTTTTTAAAAGCTCAAGCTCTTTTTCCTTTTGCAACGAAACATCCGTATGTGTACCAATAACACGTAATGGCTTGCCATTTTCGTCTCTTTTAATAACTTTTCCACGATCTAAAATCCATTTATAATTACCACTGGAAGTCATTACCCGATGGTAATTTTCATAATACGGTATTTTATTATCAAAATGCTCCTGTATATCCGAATAGTATTTTGGAAGATCGTCAGGATGCACTATTTTATCCCAACGCTCCGGATCGTCAAAAATATCTGCTGATTCTAATTCTAAAATTTTTAATGAAAGAGAAGAATAAAAAACATTATTGGTGACCATATCCCAATCCCAAATTCCGGCAGTAGAAGCCTCAAGAGCAAACTAAAATCGCTCTTCTGAAATACGTAATCTCTCTTCTTTATCTTTTAATTCGGTAATATCAGAAACATGACCATAAAAGCTAACGCAACCATCTGCCGATAATTCTGTTTTAGAAGAAACCTTAAACCAACGAAGTCCTTTTACAGGTAAAACCGCTCTAAATTCAATTTCCCAGGGCTCAATCTCTTTACGGGCCTTCACCAAAGACTGAAAAAAGAAATCCCGATCCTGCGGAAAAATTCTATCATAAATAATTAACTTGGGATCATTAGAAAACATTTCGGCTGTAAGTTCAAAAATTTCATCTGCTGACTTACTGACCAGAGGAAAAGAATAATTATTATCGCAATCGATAACAAACTGAAATAGTAAATCCGGCATTTCGGCAAACAATTTTTTATAAAAGTTATTTACCTCTAAGCAATCTCCATTTCCATATAAATCAAAAACCATATATCACTTATTTATGTAGACTGAATTATAACAACAATTGATTCCAAAAAGAATAAAGACCTCAAATTCAAAACCTTATTCCTTATTACTACAAAATATTATACAATATATTAATTTTTTGATTTAAAAATAACTTCTCACTCAAAAAATTATCTTCTTGGATGAAAGGAATGCATGACTTCCTTTAAAAAACTACGATCCAGATGTACATAAATCTCAGTGGTTGTTATTGATTCATGGCCTAACATTAACTGAATCGATCTTAAATCAGCACCATTTTCAAGCAAATGAGTAGCAAAGGAATGACGCAAAGTATGTGGGCTAATATTCTTACTTAAATTGATTTTTACAGCCAAATCTTTAATAATGGTAAATATCATCGCCCGCGTAAGCTGATTCCCTCTGCGGTTTAAAAACAAAGTATCTTCATGCCCTTTTTTAATATTTAAATTCACCCGAACTTCCTTTTGGTAAATCTGCATGTATTTTTGAGTTAGTTTTCCAATCGGAACAAAACGCTCTTTATTTCCTTTTCCTGTAATTTTTATAAAGCCTTCCTCAAAGAACAAATCTGATATTTTAAGAGTAACCAATTCTGAAACCCGCAATCCGCAACCGTATAAAGTTTCTAACATGGCGCGATTACGCTCTCCTTCATTTGAACTCAAATCTATTGCAGCAATAAGTGAATCAATTTCAGAAACAGACAAAGTATCGGGCAACTTCCTGCCTGTTTTTGGCGTTTCTATTAATTCCAGTGGATTATCAAGTCGGTAATCTTCAAAAACCAGATAATTAAAAAAGCTTTTTAAACCAGATATGATGCGGGCCTGCGAACGAGGATTTACTTCTTTAGAAACGGCATATATAAATTGCTGTACGGTTTCATCTGTAATTTTCAAAGGCGAAACTTCAATTTGACTGGTTTCTAAAAAAAGGCACAATCGCTCAATATCAAAACTATAATTTTCAATAGTATTTTTAGACAAACCTCTTTCGATTCGCAAATACGATTGATAATCTTTTATATATCGGTTCCAGTTCATATTTACAAAGTAAAACATTTTTGAGCATAAAAAAACCTTCCGTATTAAGGAAGGTTTTAAAATATTTTGTTGGAAATATTAGAATTTATAAGCTAAAGTCAGCGCTAAAACACTATTTTTTGGACTATCGTAATATTGATCAAAATCATCAATTTCATAATCGCCAATGTTGGCCAAACCTACAGTATAACGAAGCCCTACAGCAACATTTTCTGTAAAGTTATATCCAACACCAAAATTGAAACCTGTATCGATAGATTTATACGCATCTTTAGCATCATTCCCATCACGCTTAGCAGATACTAAAAATCCTATTTGTGGACCAGCTTCAACAGTAAATTGTTTTGTAATATAAAATTTAGCTAAAACCGGTACATTTATATAATTCAATTTACTATCAAAATCACCATCCACACCACCATCAAATTTAGCACCCTGAGTAGAGAACAAAACCTCCGGCTGAATAGCTAATCTTTCTATAATTTTAATTTCTGCAAAACCTCCAACCTGAAAACCTACCAAAGATTTAGCATCATAATAATTTCCTCCGGCAAAAGAAGTAAGATTAAGACCTCCTTTTACTCCAAATCTTGTCTCCTGAGCATTTGTAAATCCAAATGCCATTACTGCAATAGCAGCTAAAATAATTCTTTTCATATTAAATGTATTGGTTAAATTTAATAGTCAAATATAAAAATTTACTTCACAAAAATCAATTTTTATTTTAACAAATAAAATAGTAATAAGAATGTGTATTCCTCAATAAAAAGCCCTCCTCACCAGGAGGAAGACCTTTTACAACTAACTAAAAAAAGTTTAGAATTTGTAAACTACTCCAAAGTTCACAGATCTTAAATCAGAACCAAAGCCAAAAGAATTGGTTTTATCGGCCCCGTCACCTCCGTTATCATTTACACTATATCCTAAACCGGCCCATGTAGCTTCGATAGCAAAATGATTAGACAAAAAATAGCTAAGTCCCAGACCTACATTTACGCCAAATTCATTAGATTTAGTATCAGTTACTTTATCTTTTATGCTTGTATAATCAAGACCTGCCTGACCAAATACCGAAAACTGAGAAACCGGAGTAAAATAATATCTACCAAAAGCACCCGCTGTAAAAGCATCAGATACGTCTTTTACAGTTCCGTAACCTAACTTAGCACCAATAGCAATGTTTTCAGTTACAAAATACCCTGCTTTTGGCTCGATTTCAAAGCTACTTGTTTTAACATCGCCAGTTTTTACAGAACCTACCGTTAAGGCTCCTGAAATAAAAACATCTCCTTTACTAAATCCTCCTGTTTGTGCATTTGCAAACGTAAAACCGAACACCGCAATAGCAGTTAAAATAATTTTTCTCATGATTTATTTTTATAATTACATAAACCAAAAGTAAAACTTAACCTACAAATAAAACTCCACAAGACGTTTATAAAGTATTAAAATAGGACAGAATTTAATTAAAAACAATCAACTGAAATTCAACAAACTAAAATTTAAAACAATAAAAAAAAGGTAAAATAATCTAAAACAAATGCAAATTTTATTAATTATTTAATCCAATATATAAAGCAATAAAATCAAAAAAATGTAGTTTTGACTAATAGATAACGTTAAAAAATACCAAATTTTAAAAACACTTTTATGAAAAAAATAATTTTAGCAGCTGTTTTGTTCATTGCAACTTCAGCTACGATTCAGGCACAATTAGTGCAATTTGGAGTTAAAGCAGGGGTTAACTTTGCTAGCCAAACCGGAGATGCTGGTCTTAACGGAGTTGCATTTGATAAAGACGGAATTACAAGCTACCACGTTGGTGTACTTGCTGAAATAAAATTACTTGAAAAATTCTCTATTCAACCTGAGCTTTTATACTCAACACAAGGTGCAACTTATAAAAATGCAGTAGATGAGTTTAAAAATAAATTAGGATACTTGTCTATTCCTGTAATGGCTAAGTTTTATTTAAATAATACATTTAGTGTAGAAGTTGGTCCTCAAGCCTCATTTTTATTAAGCGAGAAAAATGATTTCGATGTTAAAGATGCTGAAACTTTTGAATTTGGTCTTAATGCCGGATTAGGAGTAAAACTTACGAAAAGCATTTTTCTTCAGGGTCGTTATGGTTTAGGATTAACAGAAGCATCTAAGAACGCAGATGTTAAGAATTCAACTTTCCAAATCTCTGCCGGATTCTTGTTCTAAAAATAATATCACATACTTTTACAAAAACCGTTCTATTAATTAGAACGGTTTTTTTATTTTTACATGCTTGTGAAATGTTTTTGGCAAAATATAAAACAGACCCCGTTACAATTAAATAAATCAAAATTATTATATGAAAATCTGCATTATCAACGGACCCAATTTGAATCTTTTAGGAAAAAGAGAACCGGAAGTTTACGGAAGCCAAACTTTTGAAGATTATTTTGAAACGTTGCAGGCAAAATTTTCAAATATCGAACTTTCCTATTACCAAAGTAATATTGAAGGCGAACTGATTGGCAAAATCCAGGAATGTGGTTTTACATTTGACGGAATTATTCTAAATGCAGGAGCTTATACACATACCTCTATAGGCTTGGGTGATGCCATGAAAGCCGTAACTACTCCGGTTATCGAAGTACACATTTCAAATACTTATGCTCGCGAAAGTTTCAGGCATCAATCGTATTTATCCGGAAATGCCAAAGGAGTAATCCTGGGCTTTGGACTCAAAAGCTACGAATTAGCCATTCAGTCTTTCCTGTAAAACAGGATAATCCTGAACTGAAGCAGAAGATTTTCAACACAATAAAACCAACAACTCTGTTCAGCATGACATACAATTTAACAAATTTTTAATAGGCTCGTTTTTAACTTATTCTATTTTTGTGAGAGAAACTACTTTCATGAAAAACTATATAGTATTCGCCTTTTTAATTTTTTCGATTTCAAATTTTGCTCAAATAAAAGGCACCATAACCGACGAAAAAGGCAATCCTTTGCCGTTTGTTTCTGTCTTTGAAGAAAACACGTATAGCGGAACTACTTCTAACGAACAGGGAAAATACCAGCTTAACGTAAAAGAAGTTGGCAAAAACAAAATCATTTTTCAGTATTTGGGATTTAAAACACAAAAGATAACCGTTTCAACGGATTCCAAAACACCGACCCTTGATGTAAAAATGACCGAAGAAAGTTTTGCCTTAAATGAAGTTGTTATTGATCCAAAAAATAATCCTGCAAACGCAATTATAAAAAGTGCGATTGCAAACAAAAAAGACAACTCCGATAAAACGGGCAGATATACAGCTGATTTCTATTCGAAAGGAATGTTTAAAGTTAAAGATTTACCTAAAAAAATCCTTGGCAAAAAAGTAGACCTTGGTGCCGATATGGCTTCAAATTTAGATTCTACAGGGACAGGAATTTTATACTTGTCCGAAACCATTTCAAAAATTACTTTTGAAAAACCCAACAAATTAAAGGAGAAGATTATTGCTTCTAAGATTTCAGGAAACAATAAAGGATACAGCTACAACACGGCTTCTTTATCTACTTATGATTTTTATGACAATACGCTGGACTTCGACATTAAACTGATCTCTCCGATCGCAGATAATGCTTTCAGCTATTACAAATACAAACTAGAAGGCACTTTTTTCGACGAAAACAATCACCAGATCAACAAGATCAAAGTAATTCCAAAACGCGATAAAGAGCCTGTTTTTGAAGGCTACATTTATATTGTAGACGACAGCTTTGCTATTTATGCCATAGACTTAGACATAAAAGGCTATCGCATGAAAAATGAGTTTACCGAAATAATGCAGCTAAATCAAAGTTTTAGTTACAATACAAAAAACAAAATCTGGACAAAAAATGCCCAGACACTGGATTTTAATGCCGGGGTTTTTGGAATAAAATTTTCCGGAAAATTCAATTACGTGTATTCTAATTATGAGTTTCCAGCTTCTTTCGAAAAGAAAACTTTTGGAAATGAAATTGTGGCTTTTGAAGCCAATGCGAATAAAAAAGATGATGCATTCTGGAATGAAATTCGCCCAATTCCTTTAACCATAGAAGAAAGTACCGATTACACTAAAAAAGACAGCCTGCAAACTATCAGGAAATCTAAGAAGTACACCGACTCTTTAGACACAAAAAACAATAAATTCAGGATCACAGACGTCTTAATGGGGTATGATTATAAAAATACTTTCGAAAAATACTCCTTTGATTATAAGGGCTTACTGAATCTTACTTCACTAAGTTTCAATACCGTTCAGGGATTTAATCTTGATTCCGGCTTCTCCTTTAAAAAAGGCAATGAAGAGGAAGGAAAAACAACAGCTATCAGTACCACTTTTAATTATGGTTTTTCAGATGAGCGTTTTAGGGCAACTGGACAATTTTCCCACAAATTTAACAATGTAAATTATGCTACAATCGGAGCATCGGGAGGAACAAAAGTAGCACAGTTTAATGCAGCTGAACCAATAAGTAAATTAATCAATTCTGTAAGTTCCTTGTTTTTTAAAGACAATTATATGAAACTGTATAATTTAGAATTTGCTCAGATTAATTATTCGCAAAACATCTTAAATGGCGTTAAGTTGATCGCAAAAGTAGGCTACGAACAACGAAAACCTCTTTTTAACAGTACTGATTATTCCTTCTTTAAAAGAGAGGATCAATACTCGTCAAATAACCCGTTGGCACCAAATGACTTTATAACACCCGCATTTGATCAGCATCATTTATTTAAAAGCACTTTAACCGGCCAGATTAATTTTGGAACCAAATACATTTCAAGACCTGACGGAAGATATAATTTTAAAGACGATAAATATCCAACACTGTTTTTAACTTTTGAAAAAGCATTTGCCGCAAGTGAGAAAAAATATGAATTTGAACGCATTGGCGCTTCTGTTCTTTACGATTTATCTCTAGGTAATAAAGGAATATTAGGTATGAATTTCAAAGCCGGAAAATTCTTTAATGCTGAGAATATATCTTTTATTGATTACAGGCATTTTAACGGAAATCAAACTCATATCGGGACAAGTGATCGCTATCTGAATGTATTCAACTTAATGCCGTATTACAGCAACAGTACAAACGACAGTTATTTTGAAATGCATTTAGAACACAACGATACGGGATTTATTATGAATAAAATTCCGTTATTGAATCTTTTAAAATCTACTATGAATATTGGCTTCCATTCTTTGGCCATTCCGGATCGAAAGCCTTATACTGAATTTACTATTGGTTTAGATAATTTAGGTTTTGGGAAATTTAAATTGTTCAGATTAGATTATGTACATTCTTATCAGGGAGGAATTGAACAAAATGGTATCCTGTTTGGAATTAAGATTTTGAATGTATTGAATTAATACTACTTTTTTACGCAAATCTGACAGCTTTTAGCAGATGTAAAAATCAATTTAAAATCTCTGCAATTTGTCATACCCACGAATAAGAGATCATATAAGCTGAAACCTAATATTGATAAGGATTACATAAAATTAATACTTACTTGAATTGACCAATTACATACAAAACAATAATTTAAAAAACCTAAAATCTTCGCATTACCCAGGAATTCGTTAGGGACAGAAACGATATCCTTTTTTCTTAAAAAAACAAAAACACACTGGATAACCCATTCCCTACAGCGAAAACACCCATAAAAAAATCCGCTTACTCTATTAGAATAAGCGGATTTTGTGATTTTATCTTTACTAAGAAATCTTAGCACCTCATCATCTTAGCATCTTAGAACCTTAAAAAATCAGTGATAATCATCGGGTTCTATATGAATCAAGATATTTCCTAATTCAGGTATTTGTTCCCTTAAGGTATCTTGTAACTTGTGTGATAAATCGTGTCCTTCTTTTACCGAAATTTTAGCTGATACTATAGCATGAAGGTCTACATGATATTTCATTCCGGCTTTACGGATAAAACATTTTTCAGTACCTAAAATCCCCACAACGGTTAATGATTTAATCCTGATCTCTTCGACCAGATCATCATTTAAATTTTCATCCATTATTTCACCCAGTGCAGGTCTGAAAATTTTGTAACTATTGTATAAGATGAAAAATGCTGCAAAAAGTGCCGCCCAGTCATCTGCAGATTCGTATCCTTTTCCCATAATTAGCGCAATCGAAATCCCGATAAACGCTGCTACAGAAGTTATAGCATCACTTCGATGGTGCCATGCATCGGCAGCCAAAGAAGAACTGTTGGTTTGCTTGCTGCGTTTCATCACCAGACGAAAAGAATATTCTTTCCAGATTATGATGGCACCTAAAATATATAAAGTCCACGATTTTGGCAAATTATGCGGATTCTGAATATTGGCAATACTTTCATAACCAATAATTGTAGCCGAAGTAATCAAAAACCCTACCACCAAAAAGGTAATTAAAGGTTCTGCCCTGCCATGGCCATAAGGGTGGTTTTCATCGGCCGGTTTATTAGAATATTTAATTCCGAATAAAACCAAACAAGAAGAAAAAATATCTGTAGTTGATTCAATTGCATCTGCAATTAAGGCATAAGAATTGCCAAAAAAACCTGCCAGCCCTTTTACAATGGCCAAGCAGGTGTTTCCAGCTATACTAAAATAAGTAGCTTTTATAGCTTTTTGTTCATTCGTCATTATGAGGTTTTTATCTACGCTCTCACGATTTTTGCTCCAATTGCTCTTAAACGTTCGTCAATACGCTCGTATCCACGATCAATTTGCTCAATATTCTGAATCGTACTTGTTCCTTTTGCAGAAAGAGCTGCGATTAATAATGAGATCCCTGCACGAATATCAGGAGATGACATTGTTGTTGCTTTTAGTTGCGATTCAAAATTATGTCCCATAACCACCGCTCTGTGCGGATCACATAACATAATTTTTGCTCCCATATCAATTAGTTTGTCTACGAAAAACAAACGGCTTTCGAACATTTTCTGGTGAATTAAAACATCTCCTTTTGCTTGTGTTGCCACAACCAGAACGATACTCAATAAGTCAGGTGTAAATCCTGGCCAAGGTGCATCAGCAATAGTTAAAATAGAACCATCGATGTCTGTTTTTACTTCATACCCATTTTTGTGGGCTGGAATATAAATATCATCACCACGTTTTTCGATTGTAATACCCAATTTTCTGAATGTATTCGGAATCAAACCAAGGTTTTCCCAGCTTACATTTTTAATTGTGATTTCACTTTTTGTCATAGCTGCAAGACCAATCCAGGATCCAATTTCGATCATATCCGGTAAAATGGTGTGCTCACAACCACCCAGGCTTTCAACACCTTCGATAGTCAATAAGTTAGATCCAACTCCGGTAATTTTAGCTCCCATAGAGTTTAGCATTTTACATAATTGTTGCAGGTATGGCTCACAAGCAGCATTATAAACTGTTGTGGTGCCTTTTGCCAAAACAGCCGCCATTACAATATTTGCCGTTCCGGTTACAGACGCTTCATCTAAAAGCATATCTGTTCCGGTAAGTCCCCCTTTTGGAGATTCTACTCCGTAAAAGTGATCTTCTCTGTTATATCTGAATTTTGCTCCCAGGTTTATAAACCCTTCAAAGTGTGTATCTAATCTGCGACGCCCGATTTTATCTCCTCCCGGTTTAGGAATATATCCTTTTCCAAAACGAGCCAAAAGAGGCCCAACAATCATAATAGAACCACGAAGCGCTCCTCCTTCTTTTTTGAAAGCTTCGGTTTCTAAGTATCCAACATTAACTTCATCTGCCTGAAACGTAATCGAACCCGGTTCATTTCGTTGAATTTTTACCCCTAAATTACCCAACAATGTGATTAATTTATTGATGTCTATAATATCGGGAATATTATTAATTTTTACTTTATCCCCCGTTAGAAGCACGGCACATAAAATTTGTAATGCCTCATTTTTTGCTCCTTGCGGAGTGATTTCTCCTTTTAAAGGAGTTCCTCCTTCGATTTTAAAAATTCCCATATTTGTTTTTTAAGATTCTGAGTTACTGAGATTCTAAGTCTCTAAGTTTCTCTAAAAAAAACTTAACAACTTAGTTACTTAGATACTTAGCAACTTTTTTATTTCTGATTGTTATTTTTTAAGGCTCTGAGTTACTGAGGTTCTAAGTCTCTAAGTTCTTCTTTTTAAAAATACTTAGCTACTTAGCCTTCTGGACACTTAGCCTTTTTTATTTCTGATTGCTGTTTTTTTGAAAAGGTTTTGGTTTTCCCGGTCCTTTATTGTTTTTGTTTCCCTGAATTTTTGGTTGTCCTGCCGGCGTAATTTTATTCGAAATACGCTTGTTGGTGCGCAATAAATCAGTTGTATTTAAAAGCTCTTCTGTACTTTGCAACAAGTTGATTTTTCCTCCTGATAATTCATATAAATGTTCAAAGATCACATCATCTTTTACAGTGTCTTTATTCCAGCTCAAATATGATTTTTTCATGTGGTTGGCGATGACCAGCACTAAGGCATTTTTCATTTCACCTTCGTCCCATTTATTCGCAACATCAATCATGTATTTGATGTTGTTACCATAAAACCTGTATTTTGGAAAGTTCTGCGGATAATGCAAAACATCCGGTTTTAATTGCAAAACATCGCGGGACGGAATTGGATATGGGGATTCTACATCTAATTTAAAATCAGACATAATAAAAAGCTGATCCCATAATTTGTGTTGAAAATCGGGTACATCACGCAAATGCGGATTCAAACTTCCCATAACCTGAATGATGTATTTTGCCGCTTTATTACGCGTTTCAACATCTTCAATAATAGTAGCCTGATCGATCAGTTTTTGTAAATGACGACCGTATTCCGGAATAAGTAAACGCTGTCTTTCAGAATTATATTCTAAATTAAAAACAACGTCATTCGCGACTTCTTTTTTATATTTTTCGTTCATAAGTTATAATGAAACTATACCTTCTATGGTAGAAACTTCTTTGTATTTAATGATCACTTCGTCAGCACTATGCATAGTAACATCAACCGAAACACTGGTGAATTTACCGGTTTTAGATTTTGTTGTTTTAATAACCGCACCCATGCTGTCAAAAGCTTTCTCAACTCTTTCTACATTATCGTCTACTGAAGGTACTATAAATTTATACAAATATTCTGCTGGCCAGGTATTTGAATTATCTAACTCAACCTTTAGTCTTTCGTAAAATTCAGCGGTGTTTTTTTCTTTATCGTTCTCCATTCGTAATTAAAAAATAAACGCAAATATACGGTTTTGAGTTTAGATTTTAGATTTTTTTTCTTTCGAAAAAGGCGCAAAGCTACAGAGGCGCAAAGGTGCGAAGAAAAAAGCTTTGTAACTTTATTTCTTTGTAAAATTTCCTCTTATATTTGAGAAAACATTGCACAGAAATTTGTTCGCAAAGTCGCAAAGACGCAAAGTTTTTTAAGCTTTGAATATTTTTACTTTTCGTCTTCGCGGTTTTGCACGATTCAAAACATATTCTTATGAAAAATTACATTCTTATTCTTTTTATAACACTCACACTCAACTCTATAAAAGCACAGGAAATCAAAACAATGACGTATTTTCAGAATGATACTATCAAACTGGATCTGGATTTATATTTACCTCAAAAGAAATCAAATGAAAAAATTCCGTTAATCCTTTTTGCTTTTGGCGGAGGGTTTTCCGGCGGAGAACGTACAAGCGAGAAAGAATTTGGTCTGTTTATGGCTAAAAACGGTTATGCGGTAGCGAGTATTTCGTATAGCCTATACATGAAAGGAAAAGATTTTGGCTGCAAAGGAACTTTAACCGAAAAAATAAAAGCGATTCAGATTGGTGTGAGCGATATGTGGCAGGCCACTTCATATTTAATTGAAAATGCGACTAGATACAATCTTGATCCTTCAAAATTCTTCATCTCAGGAATTAGTGCAGGGGCCGAAATTGGTTTTCAAGCCTCTTTTTGGGATTATAAACTGATGAATTTATATCAAAATAATCTTCCGGAAAATTTTAAATACAAAGGTTTTATTGGAGGATCGGGTGCCATTCAGGACATCAACCTGATTACTAAAGAAAAAGCGATTCCTATGTTACTGGCACACGGAAATAATGACGATACCGTTCCGTATGCAGCCGGCTCTCATCGCTCCTGTCCGACAAATGCTTCGGGCTGGCTGATTCTGTTTGGCTCTTATGCAGTTTATAACCAGATGAATGATTTACACAAAGACATTGAACTCATTACATTTTGTGGCGGCGGTCATGAATTTTCAGGTTACTTATTTCATGAAGGACAGCAATATGTTTTGGATTTTGTAAATGATGTTTTGAAAGGAAAAAAGTTTGAATCACATTTGATTATTCCAACGAAGAAGAAAGTTACAGGCATTCTTTCCGGGAAATATTTATTTTGTGACTGAATAATTTAAACAAGACCAATTTAAATCAATCATCACTAGTTAAAAAATCCATCTGAAATTTAATTTTTATACAAGCTAATATCCTATTTAAATTGCAAAAAAAAAGAATAACCTTTCAGTTATTCTTTTTTTATATCGTTCTCAACTTTATTTCGGCAAACAAGATACATCTTTAGCAATTTGCGAATAGAAATCTAATAAATATTGATACGTTGACGCTTTATCATCAGGTATAACAATACTCATATGATCCAATCCCATAATAGCAGGATGCACATCCCATGTTCCCATTGGTGCTAACATCCTTTTCTTAGGGTCCATGATTTGATATTTATCTCCAATAGGATATTGGGCAGAAGGAATACTTACCAAACCATCACTTGGCCTCCAGGCCATATATCCAAAAGGAAGAGATATTGTAGTTGCCCCCACTTTTCTTGCATCTGGTTTCAATATTTCAAACATTGACTTTAGAGGCTCTCGTATACCATCATTATTATCATCCTCAGTACCATCAATACTATAAGAAGCATAATAAACATTGGAAGATGTTTTTGCGTAACGATTTTGCAAATCAGATGCTTTTACAGAAAGGTCATACATGCAATTATCCTGACTATTCCAAAAATTACTACCCTTTATTCTCGCAAAATAGGCTGAAATTGTCTCTCCTTCAGTTCGCTTAATTCCCCATTGTTCTAAATCAAAATTATATAAATTCTCATTTGTAACTCCTGCAAGTCCTGCTAATCCAAAAAACATTTTTTCTAATGTTTCCCTAAATTCAAAATAATCAGCTGTCAACGCTCCATTGTGCACGCCGGCAATTGTTGTGTGGCTGTGTACCCATTTTTTCCCACCTTTAAACAGGTCTGATGTTGGCGCTTCACCCATTGCCGCTACGTAAGCCATTTCCTGCGAATCTCCATTTTCTAAAAGTTCTATGAGATAACGAGGAGTTGGCCCTCCCATACTATGCCCTATTATATTTACTTTATTAACCCCGTCCCATTGCGGATAAACACCTGGATATGTTTTACCATAACGTTCATGTCCGTATTTTTGCGAATGTACCGCTCCATAGTCAACTGTACCGCCTTTTATATAGTAATAAAGTTCTATTGCCCGGTCCCAGTTGCTTGACAAAGGCCCGATCGAAGCCGTATATACGTTGTATCCTTGTTTCTTTAAATCTTCCTGGATATCTCCTTTTCCGCCCCAATAATGAAATCCGTTCATTTCATCACGTCCCCATCCTAACATACCGTGTGTCAAAATAATAGGATAATTATTCTGAACAGAAGCAGGATAAGGCTGAGGAACAGTTGCATCTATTGAATCGTCGTTGTCATCACTACAGCTTACCATTGCCATCATAAAAAATGGCAGCAACAAAAAATTAATCGTCTTTCTCATAAGTAAAAATATTTATTTAGTATCAAACTTTTAAATTTACAATATGAATATTGTAAAAATAATCTCATAATTTACAAATATAGGATTATTTTTATAATTTTATAATTAAGGGCACTTAATATACTATTAATCTTATATTTTTAGTGCTTTATGATGACAAGAAAGAGACTACAGCCGAAAATATCATACTTAAATAAAGGGAGAGTCTTTTGTATTTTACTTCAAAAAAATTAATGTTTTAGCAAACAACAGCAACGTTATATTCTAAAAATTGCGAAATCGTTCGCTCAAGGCAAAATAATCTTTTTAAATACAATAACTTTAGGTAAATTTGCGCTTTATTTTACGAAAGTGCAAAAACAAATCATAGTTCTCATTGGTGGCCCGGGTACGGGAAAATCTACTCTTATCAACGAATTAGTGGCTCGTGGCTACTGCTGTTATCCTGAAATTTCAAGACAAGTTACACTCGAAGCACAGCAACGCGGCATAGAACAATTGTTCCTTGAACAACCTTTGTTGTTTAGCGAAATGTTACTTGAAGGCCGCATTAAGCAGTTTAAAAGTGCCGTTGAAGAACCTTCGGATGTAGTTTTTATAGATCGCGGCATTCCCGATGTTACAGCTTACATGGATTATATTGGTGACGAATATCCAGAGCACTTTAACAAGGCTTGCGAGGATTATAAATATTCTAAAACTTTTATTTTACCGCCTTGGGAAGAAATCTACGAAAGCGATACAGAGCGTTATGAGAATTTCGAACAGGCATTGACCATACAAAAA
Organism: Flavobacterium sp. FlaQc-48; assembly: GCF_044007335.1. Lineage (NCBI taxonomy): Bacteria > Pseudomonadati > Bacteroidota > Flavobacteriia > Flavobacteriales > Flavobacteriaceae > Flavobacterium > Flavobacterium sp. FlaQc-48. The sequence goes on from NZ_JBIPCR010000008.1 coordinate 137,042, forward strand.
CACCTTGTTGAAACCTATAAAAAATACGGATACGACTTAATTGAAGTACCTAAAGATACGGTTGAAAACAGAATTCTTTATATCTTAGATAAAATTTAGGCGTGTGTTTAAAGTTGCAAAACTAGAAACTCTTTTCTAAATTTTTTAACTTTAAACATACGATCCATGCCTGAAGCACAAGAAATTCTTTTAAAATACTGGAAACACGACAGTTTCAGACCGTTACAAAAAGAAATTATTGATTCGGTTTTAGACGGTCAGGATACTTTTGCCTTGCTTCCAACAGGTGGCGGAAAATCGATTTGTTTTCAGGTTCCCGCAATGATGCAGGAAGGCATTTGTCTTGTCGTTTCACCTTTGATTGCCCTGATGAAAGATCAGGTAGCAAACTTGCAAAAACGAGAAATTAAAGCCATCGCCCTTACTGGCGGAATTCATACAGAAGAAATCATTGATCTTCTGGATAATTGCCAATACGGAAACTATAAATTTCTATATCTTTCCCCGGAACGTCTTCAGTCAGACTGGATATTGGAGCGTATTAAAAATCTTCCTATAAACTTAATCGCCATCGATGAGGCCCATTGTGTTTCGCAATGGGGACATGATTTTCGTCCGGCTTACTTAAAAATTTCAGAGCTCAAAAAACACTTTCCCAAAATTCCTTTTTTAGCCTTAACAGCCACCGCGACACCAAGAGTTATTGAGGACATCAAAAAAGAGTTAGGCCTGAAAGACCCGATACTTTTTCAGCAATCGTTTGAAAGAAAAAACATTGCCTATATGGTTTTTGAAGTCGAAGACAAATTGTATCGCGTTGAACAAATTTTAAAGAAAAATCCACAACCTTCTATTATATATGTACGAAACAGAAAATCGTGCCTCAATATATCCACCCAATTAGAATCACTGGGTTTTAAGGCAACTTACTATCATGGCGGACTTTCTGCCAAAGAAAAAGATAAAAACATGCAATTGTGGATGTCACAAAAAGCACAGGTTATCGTAGCGACAAATGCATTTGGAATGGGAATCGACAAAGACAATGTAAAAACCGTCATTCATACACAACTGCCGGAAAATCTCGAAAACTATTATCAGGAATCCGGAAGAGCGGGACGAAATGGAGAAAAAGCTTTTTCGGTTTTACTTTTTAATAATTCAGATGCCAATCAAACCGAACAACAATTCTTAAGTATTCTGCCTGATAAAAAATTTCTCAAAACCATGTATGTCAAACTCTGCAATTATTTTCAGATTGCATACGGAGAAGGCTTAGACGAATCGTTCTCATTTAAACTCAATCATTTTTGCCATAAATACGAATTCCCAACTTTAAAAACCTATAATGCTTTGCAGTTTTTAAATCAACAGGGAATCATTACAATGTCACAGGAATTTTCAGAAAAGATTACATTACAATTTTTAATCGAATCTAAAGAAGTTATTCGATACATGAGCCTGAATCCAAATGATGAAGAAATCATTTTGGCGATTTTGAGAACGTATCCCGGCGTCTATGAAATGAAGACACCTTTTAACCTTTCGCTAATTGCAAAAAAATCACATCATACCGAAGAGCAAGTTTCCGCAGTCCTGGAAAAATTAAGGGAAAAAGAAATCATTGAATACAAATCAAAAAACAACGATGCTACTATATTATTTAATGAAGTACGGGAAGATGAACTTACCATAAACAGGGTTTCGAAATATCTGGAAAAACAAAATCAATTAAAAGAAGAGCAACTTTTATCTGTCCTACATTATATAAAGGAGAATAAAACCTGCAAGAACCGATTGATTTTAGATTATTTTGGAGAAGAAACCAATTCTAATTGTGGGGTTTGCTCCTATTGCATCACTCAAAAAGGAAAAATTACCGAAGCCGATTCAATTGCAGATAAGATTCTGCATGTATTAAAAACAACTGCTTTGAGTTCGAGAGAAATCCAGGCACAAATAAAAGTAGATACTAATGATGTAATTTTGGTACTTCAGGAATTACTGGAAAACAATCATATCATCATTCAACCAAATAATAAATACACTTTAAGATCATAATGGAAAAATTGAAAATTATATTTATGGGAACTCCTGAATTTGCAGTTGGCATTCTGGATACCATTATTAAAAGCAATTACGATGTTGTTGGCGTGATAACTGCTGCAGATAAACCGGCAGGACGCGGGCAAAAAATAAAATACTCGGCTGTTAAAGAATATGCCCTGGCCCACAACCTTACCTTATTACAACCAACCAATTTAAAAGATGAAGCTTTTTTAACCGAATTAAAAGCACTAAACGCCAATTTACAAATTGTAGTTGCTTTTAGAATGTTACCAAAAGTGGTTTGGGAAATGCCCGCATTAGGAACTTTTAACCTTCATGCTTCTTTACTGCCAAATTATCGTGGTGCAGCACCAATTAACTGGGCTATAATAAATGGAGAAACTAAAACAGGCGTTACTACTTTTTTTATCGATGACAAAATTGACACCGGAGCCATGATTTTAAATTCGGAAATTGCAATTGAACCTGAAGAAAATGCCGGACAATTACACGACCGCTTAATGCAATTAGGAAGTGAAACGGTTATTGACACTTTAAAAGTCATTGAAAACGGAAATGTAACCACAACTATCCAGGAAGATAATGCCGAAATTAAAACGGCCTACAAATTAAACAAAGAGAATTCTAAGATCGACTGGACAAAATCCGGCGAAGAAATCAATAATTTAATTCGTGGCTTAAGTCCGTATCCTGCATCCTGGTGTTTTTTGAAAGACAAAAATGAAGAATTATCTATTAAAATATACGAAGCAAAACTAATTTCAGAAACTCATTCTAATGAGACCGGGAGTGTAATTTGCAGCAAAAAAGAAATCAAAATCGCTATCAAAGAGGGCTTTATTCAGCTTTTAAGTTTGCAATTACCGGGCAAAAAGAGAATGCAGGTAGCTGAATTGCTAAATGGTATAACTTTTTCTGATCAGGCAAAGGTCTATTAAGGTCAGTAAAACAGGGGTTTTTACCTATTTTGGATCGACAAACAACCTGCTTTATGAACAAAAAAACGAAGTTATCAACAATTTTGGCTAAAATTAAAGAAAACACTTGCAAGGAACGGATTTCCTACTAAATTTGTGTATTAACAATTTTTTTTAACCAACAATTAATAACTAATTATTATGAACAAATCAGAATTAATCGATGCTATCGCTGCTGATGCAGGAATTACAAAAGCTGCGGCAAAATTGGCTTTAGAATCATTTTTAGGAAACGTAGGAGCTACTTTGAAAAAAGGAGGAAGAGTTTCATTAGTAGGTTTCGGATCTTGGTCAGTATCTGCTAGAGCTGCCAGAGATGGTAGAAACCCTCAAACAGGAAAAACTATTCAAATCGCAGCTAAAAATGTTGTAAAATTCAAAGCTGGAGCTGAATTAGAAGGTGCAGTGAACTAAGTAAGAAAGTTCTCTAAACTTATAATATAATCAAAACCCTCTTATGGAGGGTTTTTTTATGCGGTTTAACGATTTTATTTGGGATTTTAAAAATTTTATGATTAAATTTAATAAAAATTGTAGCCGTATGATTTCAGAAAAATTAAAAAAAGGACACCTGCTTATTGCTGAACCTTCTATAATTGGAGATTTATCTTTTAATAGATCGGTAATTTTATTAGCAGACCATAACAAAGAAGGATCAATAGGATTTATCATTAATAAACCATTAAAATATACTATTAATGATTTAATACCTGAAATTGATGCTACTTTTAAGATATATAATGGAGGCCCTGTTGAACAGGACAACCTTTATTTTATTCATAATATTCCCGAATTAATCCCGAATAGTGTCGAGATTTCTAACGGGATATATTGGGGCGGTGATTTCGAATCGACTAAAGACTTAATAAACGACGGATCTATTAGTAAAAACAATATTCGTTTTTTCTTAGGTTATACCGGTTGGGAGGAAAATCAGCTTGAGAATGAAATGCAGGGAAACTCCTGGATTATCACTGATAATAGTTATAAAAATAAAATTATCGGTAAATCGACCACCCATTTTTGGAAAGAGCAAATTATTGAGCTCGGAGGCGATTATCTTATTTGGTCAAATGCACCCGAAAATCCATATCTGAATTAATTTTCAGAGATGGATTCATTTAGTTTTTGCACTAATAAATGAGCCAGATTACTTGTAAACTCCTTTTTCCGATATTTAGTTATCGGCTGTATCCCTGTGATTACATTGGTCAGAAATAATTCGTCAGCTTTTTGAAGATCAAATGGCGAAATTATTTCTTCAAGTACTTCTATGCCTTCTACTTTTTTAGCCAATGCCAGTATTTGTTTCCGCATAATTCCGTTCAGGCATCCCTCAGAAATTGGTGGTGTAATCATTTTTTTTCCTACAACCATAAACAAATTACCCTGCAATGCCTCTACCACATTTTTAGTATCATTGACTAAAAGACAATTGGCCAGACCATTTTCGTGAGCAAAAATACTTCCGGTAACGTTTATCATTTTATTAGTCGTTTTAATAGACGATAATAATTGTTTGGTTACATAGAAGTCTTTATACAAATCAACTTCATATTCACCCTCATTTACAGCATAAGAAACATTTTCAAGCGGAGTAGCGTGAATTAAATAAGACACTTCATTTGTTTTAGGCAAATAAAAACCTCCATCATTTCTAAAAACAGTAATTCGTGCTCTGGCTGATGCCGAAATATCTTTTTGATTTACAAGACTTAAAACTTGCTCTTCAAAATATTCCATTGTAAAATTCATTGGAATTTCCATTCGTACCACACGCATCGAAGCCATTAACCTAAAATAATGATCTTCAAGAAACAAGACTTTATTATTAACTATTTTTAGCGTTTCAAAAACGCCGTCTCCATACAAGAAAGCACGATTTTGCGTTAATATATTATCGTTTTGTGCTACTATGTTTCCGTTAAAATTGATCATAAAAAAACCCTGAATTTTGTTCAGGGCAAATATAAGGTATAAAATAGAATTTTACTAAACAGAACCTATAAGATGTTTCAGGTCTGAGATCTGATTCTCCCACAATTGTTTAGCTTCTCCTACTTCTTCTTTTTCTGCGAAATCGACTACCATCAACGACACATCTTTTGTCAGTTCATCGACTAAGATATGAAGTTCGAAAAAATATTCAGTATCCTTACTGCTTTCGTCAACCCATTTAAATTTTACTTTCTCTCCTGTTTTTTTAGAAGCCAAACGCGCTTTTTCCTGCGAGTCATTCCAGATGAAAGTAAAAAATTCGCCTCTTGAATTCACATTGTCTGCAAACCATTCGGACAAACCTGACGGCGTTGATATATATTGATATAATAATTGCGGCGAAGAATTTATGGGAAACTCGATTTCGTAACGTATTTTTGGATCCATGTGCTACTTTTAATTTTTTTGGAAATATAAGAATATATGTCCAAAAACAATGCATTTTTAAAAATATTTTTTTTTCTTCAATTTATGCTTGTAAGCTCTAATATTATTTTTATATTTGCACCCGCAATGAGGAACACGGTTCACTTGCAATCTTGGCGAGGTAGCTCAGTTGGTTAGAGCGCAGGATTCATAACCCTGAGGTCACGGGTTCAACTCCCGTCCTCGCTACAAAAAACAAACCCCTAATCATCAATTGATTAGGGGTTTTTTATTGGAATTTTGTTTCAAAAACAACAAATTAGCTTAGACTTATCTGCTTTTTTATGAGCATTATTCCCCCTTACTTCCTAAATCAGGTGTTTTTACCTGAAAGTCTGTATTAAAAAATAACGAGATTTGTTATTGGAGATTAAGATTACACTATAATTAATCAAATAATGCTTCTGATTACGGAAAACCTTTTTTTTCTCTCTTCCTATTTTAATACTTTTCATCAAAAGAAATTTAAATTAATACCAATGAAAATAGTAAAGCAAAAATCTATTGCGAATTAAAATATTGATTTTAAGTATAAAAAAAATATTAGCGCTGTTCTTTGCTGTGAATATAAAACATAAAAAAACAATTCTAAACGCAGGCCCTAATGATAAATAAATATGGAAATAAAAAGTTTAAAAATATCTGGTGATTCAACAAAAAGAGAATGGGCGGTTTATCTTTTCATCGCAACTCCGAAAAACAATGCCGAAAAAATAAAACTCTATGTTGGGAAAGTTGGTGATAACCGGGATGGATGTAATCCTGTAATCTCAAGAATAGGAAATCATTTTTCATATAATAAAATACATTCACAAATTAGAAATAAAGTTGAAAGACCAGAAGAGTATGAATACGAATATTTTTATTGCCAATTTGGGAAATACGAAGATGAGGCAGAAAAGAGATTTGAAAGTAAACAGAAAATTAATGAATTAGAAAGAGAACTTAATCGTAAAGTTCAAATCAGAATTAGCACTAATTCCAATTACGCGCTACTTAATCCATTTATTGGTAAGTATATTTCAAATGCAAAAAGGAAAAGTCGGAATATACTAAGTCAAAACGAAATAAAAATTTTGGATCAACTAGTAGATAAAGCTCTGCCAAAAAGCAAAGATATCTTAGCCTAATCAATTTGTCGTTTAAGATAAAAAATCATCATAATTTATACCGCCATAAAATGGCAGGCCAATAAATTATCTTTGAGATTCAAATCCAATCACTATGTCCAAATTAATATATTTCAAAAGATACCTCTACATTATAGATCGTTTAAGAAGCAGACCTTGTAACTTTAACGAGTTGCAGGAACATGTTATGCGTAAACTTGAAAATGATGACATTGATACTAGTTTTGAATATTCGATACGCACTTTTGAACGAGACAAAAAAGACATTGCAACACTTTTTGGAATTTATATTCACTACGACCGTAAAGACAAAAGCTATAATATCGATGAAGAAGAAATAGAAGATCAGTCTGTTACCAGAATGATGGATGCATTTTCAATTCATCACGCTTTACAGGAAAGTAATAAATTATCTCCCAGTATATTTTTAGAAAAGCGAAAATCATCAGGAACTGAACATATCTATGGAATTATTCAGGCTATACAAAATAGGAATCTTTTACAATTTAGCCATCAAAAGCATTGGGAAAATTTTAGAACGCAACGCGAAGTAAAACCAATTGCAATAAAAGAATCCCAACAAAGATGGTATCTGGTTGCTCAGGACAAAAAAGATGGAGTTGTAAAAACTTTTGGATTAGATCGAATCTCCAATCTAAAAATTACAGATACCAAATTCGTAGCAATTCCTTATAATGTTGAGAAAGAATTTGAACATGCATTTGGGGTCGAAACTTATTCTACGGCAGAAAAAGTGGTTTTACAATTCTCAAATCAACAAGGAAACTACATCAAAACATTTCCGCTTCATGATTCACAACAAATCCTGGAAGAAAACGAAGATATACTTACTTTAGAAATCTACATTCACACCACAAATGATATTATTATGGAATTATTAAAATATGGTTCGAATGTAAAAGTTATTTCTCCTGTTACTCTTCAAAATCAAATGAGAGAAAGGGTTGCACAAATGACTAATCTTTATAAATAATAAATTTCACAGCTACAAAATTTAAAAGACAAATTAACTTGTATAACATTAAAACACAACATTAAAAATAAACATGAGTAATCTAACCGAAAAACCAATCGCAGAACTGTTAGGATTAAATTTTTTCATACCGTCTTACCAAAGGGGATATCGATGGACAGAAAGGCAGGCTGAAGACTTATTAGATGACGTCTGGGATTTTATAAACAAACCCGATAAGAAACCTAACGAATGGTATTGTCTGCAACCCATTGTGGTAAAAAAAATTGCTTCGCAGAATGGTGAATCAGAAAAATACGAAGTCCTGGATGGACAGCAAAGATTAACTACTCTATTTTTAATACTAAAACAACTGGAACGCTTCATAGAAAGTGACAAAAAAAGTTTTGAGATTGAATTTGAAACAAGAAATACAGAAACCTCAAACAGTAAAGAATTTTTACAGAATATTGAACTTAAAACGCTAAATGAAGCTATAACCAATATTGACTATTATCATATTTATCAGGTCTTTCAAAAAACCAAGGATTGGTTTCAGGCTAAAGCTAATCAGGGGCATAGCTCGATAAGTTCAAAATTTATAACTCCTTTTTTGGAAAGCACAAAAGTGATTTGGTATGAAGTTAATGCTGCAAAGGATTCAATTGAAATATTTACGCGTATTAATATGGGTAAAATTCCATTGACCAATGCCGAATTAATAAAGGCTTTGTTTCTTAATAGCTCTAATTTTCATAATTCGGATAAAGAAAAAATTAGATTGCGTCAATTAGAAATTGCATCTGAATGGGACAGAATCGAATATGCTCTACAAAAAGATGAACTTTGGTATTTTTTAAATGAAGACAAAAATCAATTAGATAAAAGCATACTTCCAACCAGAATTGAATACTTATTTAAGGTGATGGAAAGTATGGAAGCACCTATTAACTACCAAGATGAGTATTCTACTTTTCGTTTCTTCTCTAAAAAGTTCAAGTTACAAAGCGAGGAAGAAATTGATTTTAACTGGAAAGCAATAAAAACGATGTTCCAAACCATCGAAGAATGGTTTAATGATCGTGAATTATATCACAAGATAGGTTATTTGCTGGCTACTGACGTTAAAATTGAATTTTTATTAAAAGAATCTAAAAGCAAAAAAGAATTCAAAAAATTTCTTGATACCCAAATTAAAAGCAAAGTTAATATTGACTTAAGCAAATTGGAATACAAAAACAGAGCTGTCAGGAATGTCCTATTGTTCCAAAATATTCAAACCATGCTTAATTTTAAGAAAGAAACGAGTAGATTTCCTTTTAACAGATATAAAACTGAAAAATGGGACATTGAACATATTCACGCCATTGCAACAGAAGTAAATGTCAAAAAAGAGAATCAGGCATCCTGGCTTTTAGAAAATTTTGTACAAACGCCATTACATATAAATGAACTTTTAAATGAAAAAATTGAAAGTATAAAAAGTACAAATTTACCAATTGAAGAGAAAAATTTTCAAGAAATTGTAAGTTACGTTCTTGGTGAAGAAGACAACAACATTAGAAATCTATGCTTGCTGGATCGTGGAACAAATCGATCTTATAAAAATGATTCTTTTAAATCGAAGAGAAAGAAAATAATCGAAAATGAGAAAAAGGGGGTTTTTATACCTATTTGTACCAAAAACGTCTTTATGAAATATTATTCAGAAGAATTAATTCATCTGGAATTATGGAATGAATCAGACAGAGAATCCTATTTTGATAATATCAATGCTATCATTTTTCAAAACTAAAAATCCAATTCAATGAGCAATATAGAAGAACGCGGAGTAAGCTTTTGGCAACTTATTTCTACCGACAAAATAACTAACAAAATCGAAATTCCAATAATCCAACGTGACTACGCACAAGGAAGACATGATGAAAAAACTAAAAAAATCAGAAATGGGTTCTTATCAAGTATCATTACGACTTTAGAAAAAGAAAATAGCTTTTTAGAACTTGACTTTGTTTACGGAAATGTTGAAAACAATATTTTGCAACCACTTGACGGACAGCAACGTCTAACAACTCTTTTCCTTTTACATTGGTTTCTGGCATTTAAGACAAATAATGTACAGGAGAACATAGATAATTTTCTGAAATTCACATACGAAACACGAATTTCTTCCAGAGAGTTTTGCAACGAACTTACCAAAAACTGGAGTGATTTAGGAGAAGGGGAAATTCTGAGCGAAAAAATAGCAGATTCAAAATGGTTCTTTTTGTCCTGGAAAAAAGACCCCACAATTAAAGCAATGCTAACAATGCTTGATGCTATTGAAGAAAAACTAAAAGACAAAACAATTTCAGAATTATTTCTTTTTTGGGAAAAAATCACATCCCACCAGCCTCCCGTTACTTTTTATTTCAAAAAGCTTAACGATGTTGGATTAACAGACGACTTGTATATCAAAATGAACGCAAGAGGAAAAGCACTAACTGAGTTTGAAAATTTCAAAGCCCAATTTGAAAAATATATTAAAGAAAGCAATCCGGAACAAATTGACTGGGAAGCAGATTTAAAAGACAGCCCCACGGAAACCTTTTCTCATAAGATCGATACTATCTGGACCGATTTATTTTGGAAACACCGCGGCAATGATGATGTAATTGATGATGAATTTGTAAAATTTATAGCTGGTATTGCTATAATTAATTACGCAAAAAATTCAGAAATAGCCGAAAATCTACAAGATCATGAAAAAGTAAAAAAAGCACTTGAAAATAAATTAAATCATAAAATAGCTATAACTGACGAAGCTATAAAAAAAGAAAGAATAGAAAGAAAAATACAACTGCTTTTTCGTTTTCCTAATGAAATAAGTCCTGATGACTTTCCTACCAAAAAAGCTTTTGATTATTTAGTTCAATGTTTAGATACTTATTCAAATGGCACAAATGATGAAATTATACCGGGTAATGTACCACTCTGGGAATATTGTAAAAAAGAAAAGGTTGATATAAATAGTTTAACAAAAATTGACAACAATTTATTTATTGAGTTTATAAAGAATAATGAAACAACCTATAAACAACGTAGCTTATTCTTTGCACAGACACAATATTTATTAAATACAAAGGAAGTTAATCAAGAATTTTTCTCAGCCTGGATGAGAGTAATTCGAAATATTGTTCAAAACACAACTATTGATAGTGCTTCTGGTTACGTTAATGCTATTGGCTTAATAAATGAATTATCAAAAGGTTCTAATGATATTTATAAGTATCTGACAGAAAATGAAATAAAATCAGGTGTGTCTGCTAATCAAGTTTCAGAAGAGAAATTAAAAGCATCAATTAGCAAATTTAAAAATGTAATTTCAGTAATGGAAGACACTAATTTTTGTAAAGGAAGAATCAAATTTAGTCTCGATTGCCTTGAATTTGACGAAAAGAATCCAGAATCTTTTTCACCAGAGAAACTAGAAAAAATTCGAACAGTAATTGAAACTCATTTTAATGAAAATGACATCTCTAATGATTTCAGACGTGGTTTATTCACTATTAAGGATAATCAGTTTTATAATTATTGGTGGTCTTGGTTATACGCAGTTAATGCCCCAAAAAGATGCCTGATAGAAAACATTACTGATTTAAAGAATTTTGCGTACAACGATAATTTCAAAAAATATTTAATCGAATTAGTCCAAAAATTAACAGAAAATGATTTAGAAACCATTATTTCAAATTATGAAATTCCGAGTAATATGCCAAATTGGAAAAAAATTATAATTAAAGAAAAAGGTATACTTGATGCCAGTCATCAACACTACATTGCAATAAAAGAGGATCAAAGTTGTTGCTGGCTTATTCCGCAATCTAAAGTAGCAAATTCCAGAGAAGGCGTTGAGAAATGCAAACAGATAAAATAGAAATAAAACAATTTAAAAAGACACTCGTTTTTGAGTGTCTTTTTTTATCTAAAAATTTAGTCTGCCATCTTTTGTCTTATGTCAGCAATAACTTTGTCTTTGCGAAAGCCGAAAACCAAATTAGAGTAAGCAAAAACTATAAAAAAATAATTATGTCACAAATGATTAGCAAGGACAATGAATTAATCAGAATCAATCCTGCAAACAGTAATAAAATCGAATATTCAACTACTTCAGGAAGATCCTGGCATACGCGTTACCTGGGATCTTCGTATGGAAATTTCCAAAACTTAACAGATAATGGAAAGGAAATATTGGCCAGTACTACAAAAGGGTTATACTATTCAACTACTAATGGCAGGAGTTGGCACAAAAGAGGGTAAAAAATTTCAAAAAGGATCACACCATACTCAGACAGTGTGCCGCTTGTGTGAATAATTAACTATAAAGGCTGCAGTTTTACGGTAGTAAAATCAATTTTAAATAAAAACAAAACTGACACAAAATGGCAGTTTGATATTTTTTTTGAATAAGAAAATAGAACTGCAAAAGTATTGTTAATTATAATTAAAAAAGTATTTTTAGAAAATATACAATTGCCAGTTTTCAATATATCAAAACAATGTAAGTACCAAATTATGGATTTCGAAAAAATAGAAATTGAATTAGAAAACAATGAAAAGGAAATAATTGAAGACATTTATAATCTTCGAAACAAAATAAATGATTTAGATCCGGAAAAGTTAACCGGGCAGCTTTTTGCATCAATTAAAAGCAAAGCCATAGAATCTGTAACTATTTCTTTAGGCATTTCAGACATCATGGAGAGCCAATTGCATAAAAATGGTCTTGATTTACAAAAAGAATTTAAGGACTATCAGGAATGGGATAAAAAACCTGCCTATGAAAAATCAAAAACATACAAGCCAAAAAACATTCATTCTGATGAATTCAATAAATTTTTAGATCAAACTAAAAATTTACAATACAATAGAAATGAACTTACTGGAGATGCCTATAAAAGAGCCATTAAAGATAGCAGAACAGAAAATCCGGAAGGTTTCATTTGCGCTTATACTGGAAAAGAATACAAACATGGAGAAAAATATGATTTCGAACATGTAACATCTGCTCATGAAATTAGTCAGGATCGGGTTCTTCATTATATCACCAATGTTGAGGAACGAAGAGAGTTTACAAATTCTAAAGAAAATATTGTAGTAATAGGTCGTGAATTGAACCAATCTCTGGGAAAGACTAAAGTAGAAGATAAAGTACAATGGGTTAATAAGAAATCGAACAAAGATTCTAATAAAACAAACAAAGAATACCACGATGTTGAAGAGAACCTACTGCAGGAAACCGTAAATAAATCTGTTGAAAAACTAAAGGAAATAAAACAAAACAAAAAAGTTGACTACAGTTTAAAAACTAAAGGAAAGATAGTTCTAGGAAATACTGCAAAAGGTGCTGCAAAAGCGGCCGTTGGAAAGCTCTTAACCATAACTATAATTGAAGTAATTAATGAATATCAAAAAGATGGCGAAAGGGATATTAAAGAAAGTGCTGTAAACATTACCAACAATATAAAGTCCAAAGCAAAGGATATTTTAGATACTTTTAAAAATCATTCCATAAATAGTTTTGTTTCAGGCTTAGTAGATGCATTACTAAACTGTCTTTTTAAAATTGCAAAAAACATTTTCAAATTTGTTAAAATGGCATTTAATTCTATCTTAAATGCAATTAAAATTCTTTTTAAATCTGAAATGCCAATGCAAGACCGAATCAATGAAGCACTTAAAATTTTAGGTGTTGCAGTTTTAGGGCTAGTAAGCATTGCTTTAGAAGAGATCATTGAAAAAGCTTTGGTTGGTGCACTTCCTTTTACTGCACCTTTCGCAGGATTTATATCTTCTGTCCTGAGCGGGCTAATAGCCGGTATCGGTTCAATTTTGATTCTGCAGGCTTTTCAAAAATATCAGAATAACATTGAGATCAAAAATTTAAAAGCAAGCGAAAATGCTTCGTCAAGTAAACTCGCAGATATTCATTTAGCAAAAACGGGTATAAGCAATGTCAAAACAACAGAAACTATTATTCAGTCAATAGTAATTTTTGAAAATACAATGCCTTTAATCTCATCTTTTACAATTTTTATTGAAGAAAACCTAGCAAATATTAAAAACTCAAATTTAATAATAGCCAACAATATTAAAGAAGCAAAACACACAAGCAATGAAATTAATGACTTATTAGCCACTTTAGACTAAAAGAACGGATGAAAGATGTAACTATTTCAGAAAATACAACTAGTATAGTTGACGCAAAAAAAATATTTGATTCGATCTCATTAATAAATAATAAATATGAAGGATCAAAAAAAGAGGCTATCGATTTAATCGATAAGGTAAATAAGAGTTCAGAACATATCCAAAAAGCAAAAGAAGATTCCAGTATAAAGAGAAAAGTATTTGGTTTTAGTTCCGAGTCTTTGTTAGAATTAATTTATGAAAGCAATAATGCTGTTCATTCCTCTACTTCTTCAATATCTAAGTTAATCCAAAATAATAATGAGAACACAAAATTACTAGCTGAAATGATTAGTAAATTAGCAATGTTATCAGGTTTATCTTTTGAAAAAATTAGTGAAACAACAGCGCAGCTTGAAGAAATGGCACAGAATTTTGAAGAAAGTTCAAGTGGAAATACGGAACAGGCTAGTCAGATTAAACGTGTCATTTTAGCCCATATCAATAAAATAAAAGAAGAAAAAAATAAAGCAGATCAAATTGAATATAATTTTGGTGAAATTAATAAACTAAATGAAAATTTAAAATTGGCTAATATTGAAAATGAAAGAAAAATACTGCTGATCGAAAAATTATTAAAAACAAGATCAGAAGACCACTTTATTGATATCCAGAATAAACAAAAAAAAATAATTAATGCCCTTGCAATATTTTCTATATTAACCTTTGGCTTACTAGTGACATTTTTGCTTTATTATTTCAAAATTTAGTTAAACTTTCAATATATACTTGCCTAAGAATTTAAACTATTTTCTAATCCTGTTTATTATGTAAATTAATTCTTTTAGTAAAAAAACTTCAGTAAGAGAAAAAAAAAACACCATAGTATTGAAAATAACTGCCGTTAAAATAGCATTTTTGCAAACTAATTAATTTATAAATAAAATGGATATCGTTAAATTTAAAATCACATCAAAAACGATAAAAGTAGAAGTACGCAATTCGAATAATTATGTTTTCAATTTCAATACTGCCTTAGAAATTCAAAAAGAAGACAAGGATGTTTTATTAAAACTATACCATGCATTAGACCTTCTTTTTAAGAAAGAAAATGCCAGCGAAGTAAAAAATTACATTTCGCCCAACCAAACCAATATACTGGACCAGATTTCTGCCGTTGACGGTTTAGAAGAGGAAAATAAATAAGCAATCTTTAAATTTTTATATTGTACGAAAAATTGTATTTTTGATCAAATACACAATTAGCATGATATCTTTTGTTCTGAACTTATAAAATGTATTTTACAGCTGCAGCAATGTGTTTTACCAAACCAGAAAAATTTTAAAGAATTTTAAATATCTTTGAACTATGAGCACACTATCAAAACCATATCATATAGGGCGAAAAATTAGCCGTATTCGTGAACTGAAAGACATGAAGCAAGAAGCTTTGGCACAAGCTTTAGGAACATCTCAACAAACTGTATCTGCCATAGAGAACAGCGAAACTATTGATGATGAAAAACTTGCAGAAGTTGCAAAAGCACTTGGTGTAACAGTAGAAGCTATTAAGAATTTTTCTGAAGAAAGTATGATTAGTTATTTTAATACTTTTAATGATAACAGCATCGCTAATGGTCTAGTTAACAATACAAATTCAAATAATTGTACTTTCAATCCACTAGATAAACTTGTAGAATCTTTTGAAGAAAACAAAAAACTTTACGAACGTTTACTGCAGGCTGAAAAAGATAAAATCGAATATTTAGAAAAATTATTACAAGGAAAATAATCTTCTATAAAGTATATTAAATTACAAAAGAGACTATCAAGTCTCTTTTTGCTGTTTTAGAAAGTTATTTAACCAATATCGCAGCGCATTGTCGTTACTATTTTTTTGAAACCTGCTTTTTCGTACGCTTTCACTGCAGATTCATTTTCATCATATACCTGTAATCTCACCTCTGTTATTCCCTGAGACAGAATCCATTTTTTAAGAGCATCAAGTAATAAGCCGCTAATCCCCTTTCCTCTAAATTCCGGGCTTACAAACATAAAGCCAAGATATCCAAATACTTCGTGTTTTTCGTATGGTTTTGCAGATCGAATTTGCGCGTAACCACTTCCAATAATTTCATTGTTGCTTTCGACAACCATAATTTCTGTTGCCTTATCCAATATCAATTCCTGTATATCATAATAGAATATTTCACCCTCTTTTAGTGTTGGATCAAATGGTCGTTCTGCATCAACAAGAATCTGCAGGAATTGGGCAAGCGTTGGCAAATCAGCGTTGACAGCCGGCCTGATCGTTATGTTTTTACTATCTTTAGTCATATTTCAAATATATCAAAATACTTTTGATTCAATAAAAAAAGCATTTAGAAAATTCATTTTTTGCTTTTGCAAATGGTGTCCTTAATTCTGGTCGAAAATAATTAATTTTGAATTTAATAATTTACTTTCAAATTCTTAAAGACAACGCTATTTGCTCTTTTATTAAACAAAAATCAAAGTATAGAAGAACAACTTTATGAAATAATAAAGAAGGTTTATGATAAAAACAACCGAAATTTGTTCACCTTTTTGACCGGTGCCGGAATTTCTGCTGATAGCGGAATACCGACTTACAGAGGAATAGATGGTATATGGATAAAAGGAACTCAGTTTCATAAACCGGAGGAATTTGGAACTTATAAATATTTTAAAGAACACCCGGAAGAGGTTTGGCAGTATTCCCTTTTTAGAAAAAAAATGTTTGAAAGCGCGAAACCCAATGAAAGTCATCAAAAATATCCTGATGGAAATATTGTAATTGACTCAGGTGCATTGGTAATTTATGTTGAGAAATAAAAACATTTAAATAATTTTGAAGCAAATTAAAAAGATGACTTTATAATGAAAACAGGCGAAACGTATGAAGAATGGCACAGACGAGAATTTCCAAGTCAATATGTTTGGGAGAATTATTCGTATCCTGAATTTGGAAATAGTGACGATCAATTAGTGTGTCAATTGCCTATTCATATCTTCGGGTCTAATAATTGTCAGTTGGTAATTGATAACCTGGAACTTTCGCAAAATCATAAAATAACTATCGATTATATAGTAGCTAATCAAGAATCTTTTATTGAAGATATTAGAGAGCAAGTCTTTGAATATTATACCTTTTTGTGGAATGATTATTTAAATGAATTTGAAGACGAAATTAAATATCCAAATCCGCAAATAAATAAAAGTACAATTATAGACGGAATGATTAAACCATCAGAAATTTATATGGCAGGCACAATCGAGGAAGGATATTTTGGTATTTGTTTTAGAAGTACTTTTGAGGGCGATCATGGACTTGGGATTGAATTTAGAAACTATAAAGTAAAAAACGTAGGTGCCGGAGAAGTTGGTTTTAGTTTGTATTCAGATTAAAATTTTAAACGGCAAAAAAATTAAAAAAACATAACTTATGTCAATAAAACAAGAGTCAGAATTAATAGGAATGCAAAAGGTCAGTGAAGCTGTGGCTTATACTTTGAAAGAAATGAGAAACTTTGCCAAAGCAGGAATGACGACAAAGGAATTAGACGATTATGGCGGAAAAATCCTGAACGAATTAGGTGCGAAATCGGCTCCTTATTTAACCTATGGTTTTCCGGGATGGACTTGCATTAGTGTGAACAATGAATTTTGCCACGGAATCCCATCAGATAAAAGAATCCTTAACGAAGGGGATTTAATCAACATTGATGTTTCGGCAGAACTGGATGGTTTCTGGTCAGATAACGGAGGTTCGTTTGTAATTGGCGAAGATGTAAACGGACATCAAAAACTGGTTGACGCTTCAAAAGATATTTTACAAAAAGCAATAGACAATATAAAAGGCGGCGTAAAGATTTCCGAGATAGGATATCTTATCGAAACCGAAGCCAAAAAAAGAGGTTACAAAGTGATCAAAAATCTGGGCGGACACGGTATTGGCAGAAGCTTACACGAACAACCGGATGAATTATTAAACTATAAAAACCGATTTGATCAAAGACGTTTTAAGAAAGATTCTGTTGTAGCAATTGAAACTTTTATAGCAACATCTTCCTCTATTGCGGTAGAACTCAAGGACGGCTGGACGATGGTAGGCAACAAAGGCGGACATATGGCACAACACGAACATACGATTGTGGTTACGAACGGCAAACCTATCATTTTGACAGAAATGAACGGAATCTGGAATTAACAGATTCTAAAACGATACTAAAAAACAATTTAACACATAGAAACATAGGTTATAGAAATGTAAAAAGAGGATAAAAAAGAAACTAGTTTCTTCAAACATAGCTATGTTTGTTAATGCTAGTGAAACGCCTTTATAACTTTGCAAAATCTATGTTTCTATGTGTTAAAATAATTATACCAAGTTTTTTGGTTTTTATTTGTCTACCGATTTTTGCAATTGTGCAGGATATCGATCTCCTTGTATGGTGGTTTGGGCAAAAGCATCATCAATTTTTTTAATATCTTCTACCGATAGTTTAATTGAGGCTCCACCAATATTTTCTGTTAGTCGGTGCGATTTTGTTGTTCCCGGAATTGGCGCGATCCAAGGTTTTTGTGCCAATAACCAACCCAATGCAATTTGTGCAGGAGTGGCCTGTTTTTGAGAAGCAATGACAGATAGTAAGTCCACTAATTTTTGATTGGCTTTTCTGTTTTCTTCACTAAAACGAGGTAACGAATTTCTAAAATCGGTCGCTTCAAAACTCGTACTTTCGGTAATTGCACCCGTTAGAAATCCTCTTCCTAAAGGACTAAACGGTACAAAACCAATTCCCAATTCTTCTAGTGCTGGTAAAATTTCCAATTCAGGTTCTCTCCACCAAATCGAATATTCACTTTGCAAAGCAGATACAGGCTGAACGGCATGTGCTTTTCGAATAGAACTTACACCCGCTTCAGACATTCCAAAATATTTCACTTTTCCTTCTTGTATCAAATCTTTTACCGTTCCGGCTACATCTTCAATCGGTACATTTTGATCTACTCTGTGTTGGTAAAATAAATCAATAACATCGGTTTTCATACGTCTTAAAGATTCTTCGGCCACTGCTCTTATATTTTCCGGTCGGCTATCTTGTCCGTTAAACGCCTGTCCGTCTTTAAAACCAAATTTGGTCGCAATAACTACTTCTTTTCTAAACGGGCTTAAAGCCTCTCCTACCAATTCTTCATTGGCAATGCCATACGCTTCGGCGGTATCAAAAAAAGTAATGCCCTGTTCATACGCTTCTCTGATTATTTTGATAGCATGCTGTTTTTCGATTTGGGCACCATAAGCAAAACTTAATCCCATACAACCTAAGCCCAGTGCAGAAACTTCTAAACCCTGAGTTCCTAATATTCTCTTTTCCATAATTTTTTTTTAAAATAGTGACATGATATGTTGACTATCATTTTTAATACTACAAATTTCCCCCAATAATTTCAGCTGTCTATAATACATATTACTGCTTTTCTAACCATTTTTACTGATTTGCATAATCACGCTAAGTTATTAAAAATCTGAGTAGTATATTTGTGTATATAATTTCACAGACGCATCATGGATCCTATCATAAAACTCGAAAAAGTGACACAGTACAATCAGTTAAAAGATGTTGAAACCCAGCATCCTTTAATAAGTGTTTTTGATAATTCTAATAGTAAAGCACTACCCAATCATACCCGCATACACTTTAGCTTTTATGCTATATTTTTAAAAGCCGGAAATTGCGGCGAACTAAAATACGGGCGTAACAATTACGATTACGATGATGGTACAATGGTTTTCGTAGCACCCGGACAATTACTTGAGGTTAATAATACAGACAATTATAAATCTACAGGTTTAACATTACTTTTTCATCCTGATCTGATAAAGGGAACTTCATTGGCTAAAAATATAAACCAATATTCTTTCTTTTCTTATGATTCGCACGAAGCACTTCATTTATCTTTAAAGGAACAGCAGATCATTAGAGATTTATTTAGTAAATTAGAATATGAATTAAGCCTGTCTATTGATAAACACAGCAAAAACATTATAAGTAATAATATAGAGCTGCTTTTAAATTATTGTGTTCGCTTTTATGACAGACAATTTATCACCAGAGAAAATATCAATACTGATGTTTTATCGAAATTTGAGAATTTGTTAAACGAATATTTCCTGTCTGAAATTGCAAAAGATTCAGGATTGCCTTCTGTGGGCTATTTTGCAGATCGTTTGCATCTTTCTGCTAATTATTTTGGAGATTTAATCAAAAAAGAAACGGGCAAATCGGCTCAGGAGCACATTCAGTTAAAATTAATTGCCTTAGCTAAAGAACGAATTTTTGATACTGATAAGTCGGTAAGCCAAATAGCATTTGAACTGGGTTTTAAATATCCCCAGCATTTTAACCGAATGTTTAAAAAGAATACCGGCTACACGCCAGTTGAATACAGAAGTTTAAACTAAAAATCCATAAACCAAAAGAATGCTTGAGAAATTCCCTTTTTATTTAGGTCTGTTAGTTGTTATTTTGTTACTGATTATGTTGGCTAACAAAATAAAAGTAGCGTATCCAATATTATTAGTATTGGCTGGACTGGCTATCAGTTTTATTCCAAAAGTCCCCTTAATACAAATCGAACCCAATCTAATATTCTTTATATTTCTGCCGCCTTTATTGTACGAAGCGGCCTGGACTGTTTCATGGAAAGAAATGTGGCGCTGGCGGCGCATTATTACCAGTTTTGCCTTTGTAGTTGTTTTTGTCTCTGCACTCTCTGTAGCATTAGTCGCCAATTATATGATACCCGGCTTTTCATTAGCTTTAGGCTTTGTTTTGGGCGGAATTGTATCGCCTCCGGATGCCGTAAGTGCCGGCGCTATTTTGAAATTTGTAAAAGTACCCAAAACTATTTCGTCTATTTTAGAAGGCGAAAGTTTACTTAATGATGCTTCGTCCTTAATTATTTTCAGATTTGCGATGATTGCCGTAGCAACTGAGCAATTTATATTTTATAAAGCTGCAGTAAGTTTTAGCTGGATGATTTTTGGCGGAGTTGGAATTGGCTTATTAATTGGCTGGCTTTTTATGAAAGCCCATAAATATTTGCCCACAGATGCCAATGTCGATATTGTTTTGTCCTTACTGACACCCTATATTATTTATCTCGCTGCTGAACAAGTTCATAGTTCAGGTGTACTGGCAGTAGTATGTGGCGGATTATTATTGTCTAATAACCGACACCGATTTTTGAGCAGTAAATCTCGTTTGCAGGGTGTGAATGTTTGGCAAAGCCTCTGTTTTATCCTGAATGGTTTTGTGTTTATGCTGATTGGTCTAGATTTACCACAAATTACAAACGGACTTAAAGTAGAAGATGTCAGCATCCCGACAGCAATTGGATATGGCGTTCTGATAACATTTGTTTTAATTATCAGCAGAATTTTATCTTCTTACGGTGCTGTTGTCGTTACGCTTATTGCGCGAAATTTTATTACCGTTGCCGACAACAGAAATCCCGGTTATAAAACGCCGTTTATATTGGGCTGGACCGGAATGAGAGGCGTTGTATCATTAGCCGCCGCCCTGTCTATACCCGTTTATCTGAATAATGGTAATGGTTTTCCGCAACGAAATCTTATTTTGTTTATCACTTTTATTGTCATTCTTTTAACTCTGGTAATTCAGGGATTAACATTACCTTATTTTATCAGAAAAATCAAACTAACCGATATTTATGATCCGATACCGCGAGATGAAGCTTATAATATCGTTCGTACAGAACTCGCAGAATTTGCCTTACACTATTTAAAGACAAATTATGAGGACCAGTCAAAAAACAATCCTTCTTTGCAACAGCTCATTCAAAAATGGGAACAGCAAATTAACGGAGTTGATGACGAAGCTATAAGTGCAGATCTTAAGGAAATTTATCTAGACCTGTTAAATCAGCAGCGGGAGTGGTTACGAAATAAAAACAAACAAGATCAAACTTTAGACGAGTCGGTTATTCGAAAACAAATGCATTATTTAGATATCGAAGAAGAGAAACTGCGATACATTTAAAAAAGGGTTTAGCAAAGAAGGAACTCCCTTTATTATCATTAAATTTATTTGCTTCCTTTTAAGAAGGACTACTAAAAGAGTCATAAAAACAAGGATTGGCAGTGAATTTAATCAAAATAAAGTTTTTTTTAGTTATCAAAATCACTAACTTGTTATAGAATTAAAATTTATTTACCGTATAAATGTTGTTTCAAACCTATGTTTTTTTCGGCATTTTGCTAAAAGAATTGTAACTAAAGTATTTTACCAAGAAGTAAAATCGTACCTAATTTCTTGTAATTAAAAAATAAAACTATGCGCGTATCTGTCATCCGAAAAAATATAAAGTTTACCCCTGATTCCAGAAGAGTTGTTGCCCGATATTTTGTTAATGGCGACGAACGAACCCAACAAATGGTAGGCCGGATAATGATGCTGGACGAAAAACAAGTATTAGAAACCCTAGAACAAACACTTCGCGAGTTTGCCAGACGCCACCGAAATATTTCTTCCATATTTTTTAAACATTGCGAAAAAATAAGACCTATAATCGAAGGAATGCAAATTGATTATGAAGCTTTGTCACTTGATCGAAAAATGCTTATTGGTTCTTATTGTACTATGGAATATGCAATAGAATCTGCCGCAATTTTTAATCCTTCCATAATAGAAGACTTTGATCAGTCCGGTTTGGAGTTGGGCGAAAAGCGCGTTATTATTTCTTTTCGGGCAACGGGCGAAGGTCATATTTCATCGATTGTTTTCAGAAGAGGGATTCTCGATAAAGACAATAACCTGCAAGTAATGAAAATTGGTCATAATATAGACAAGGCAGAGATTGAGCATAAAACCTTATTCAACAAAGAGCGATTTTTATTGAAATTATCTGAAATGCATACTCAGGACAAATATATCGCCCAAATCATGCAGGATTTGCCAAATGAATTTGAGTTTGCTGTTTTAAAAAGTATGGCAAATACAGCTTTAAGCGATCCTTCAATTCGTCAGGAAAGAAGAACCGCACTCGAAGAGATTATCTGGCTGGCCGACTCTTTTTACGATTTACAATTCAAACACGACTCTGATATCACCGAGCGTGTTATATTTCCAATCTCGGAGTCCGAAAGTCGCGGTATTGAGGATGCCCGTTTTGTTCGCTTTGTCGACGATGATGACTCGCCACGTGTTATGGCAACTTATACAGCTTACAATGGTCACGCCATACTTCCTAAACTTATCTCTACAGAAGATTTTTATACTTTTAGAGTAATGCCTTTGCATGGCGTTGGTGCTCAGAACAAAAACCTGGCCCTGTTTCCAAGAAAAATAAAAGGCAAATATGCGATGCTTGCCCGAATCGATGGTGTTAACAATTACATTATGTATTCTGACCGGGTTACACAATGGAACACGCCAATCCTTTTGCAAGAACCGCGTTATACATGGGAGTTAACCCAAATTGGAAATTGCGGGTCACCTCTTTGGACAGCAGAGGGCTGGCTTGTGATTACACATGGAGTGGGAACTATGAGACGTTATTGTATTGGCGCCTCATTATTTGACCTTGACGATCCATCGAAAGAAATTGGCAGACTAAGTGAACCCTTGCTTTCGCCACTAGAAGACGAAAGAGAAGGTTATGTGCCTAATGTGGTATATTCCTGTGGGGCAATAATTCATAACAACAGTCTTATTTTACCGTATGCTGTATCGGATTATTCTTCTACTTATGCTGTAGTGGATATGGTAGAATTGATAGATGCTTTGAAAAAAAGCAAGTAATACATAAAGAAGCCATCTTAGTAAGATGGCTTCTTTGTTTAGAATAAATTTTGGTACAAGTAATTTTTCTGCCAATTCAACTTTATCAACTTATTTTTTAATGTTGGGGATTTTCTCTGTCAAATTTTTCCAATATCGTTTTGGCATGTGCTGGAGATGAAGTTTTGTGTTTTTTCTTGATTCAATGTTTACGCTCCTGAAATAATTACGCCACAGGTCCTGGAAAAATTCTTCTTCGGGATCGTTTATCTCAGCTAAAAATTTTGATGAGGTTGTATTCGTATCAAACTGCAACTCCACGGTTGCCGTATTTTCAAGATCGTAGTAAATGCCATATTTACGTTTGGCATCATATATTAACCAACGCTGATCTGCGTAACGGTTTTTAAAATGATTTTCTATAATGGGCAAAACATCGCAATCGGGCTCAACGATTGCATAATACAATTGGTCTTTTGTCAATTTAAACCGAACAAATGCTTCCATCCGATGTGCCTCTTTTCCGGTTAACCGAATTGCTTTTCGCAAATCCAGAACATCGGTATTGCCAAAATCTTCTTCAACATTTCGTGAACTGGATAATACATATTGCACATATCGAAACATAATTTCTTCAATCGTATGGGTTTCAGATAAAAAGGCATGATAGAGACCCTGAAACCCGTTTTTAGAAAGGCGTTTTTTTAATCCGTTTAAAACACGTTTTACTTTTGCTTCATCTGTAATTACAACGTGATCGGTTGCAAAAAGCAAATCGGCAGGAGCGTTGTTTTGGGCAAAAACAATATCCTGCAGTTTGTATTCGTAAATTTCAAATACCGCTGTCACCCAGCCTTCATAAGTACCATCGTAAATTACTTGTGTCATTAGATTAAAATAAAGCCAGCTGATTAGAAAAATTATTCTTGTATTTACTGTTCTGAGCCTTTAAAATATGATCTTTGATTTGTATTGAAGTTAAATCTTTTTGTAACTGAAATGGCGTTGCAAAAGCCAGAAAATATTTGGCCCGACTATAAGCAATACCTAATTTTTGTAAATCCTGAGGTTGCAACTTTTTAAATTGTCTCGCCGATACAATTTTTTTTGCACTCAAAAATCCGATTCCCGGAATACGCTGAATCAATTCTAAATCGGCAGTATTAATATCAACCGGAAATTGATTTAAATTACGTAAAGCCCAGCCTAATTTCGGGTCGATATCCAGATCAAGATTAGGCTGATCAAACCCCACAATTTCATTTACATTAAATCCGTAAAAACGAATTAACCAATCGGCCTGATACAAACGGTTTTCCCGAATCATAGGTACCGGAGTTCCTATTGCCGGAAGGCGATTGTCATAACTTATGGGTACATATCCGGAATAATAAACGCGTCGCATGTTCATTTGCTCATAAAAATAATTGGCCATGCCCAAAATCTCAAGATCATTTTCTTTGGTAGCACCAATCACCATTTGTGTACTTTGACCTGCGGGGGCAAAAACCGGTGCTTTATAATTGAGCTTTTTTTCTTCTTTATGGCCCGTGATTTCTTTTTTTAGATATTCCATCGGTTTAATTACATCGATGTGATTCTTATCTGGTGCAAGCAATTTAAGGCTTTGCTCGGTTGGCATTTCGACATTTACGCTTAAGCGGTCAGCGTACATTCCCGCTTGCTGCAGCAATTCGTCACTGGCACCGGGAATTGCTTTAAGATGGATATAACCATTAAAATTTTCCTCCAGTCGCAATTTCTTTGCAATCCGCACCAAACGCTCCATCGTATAATCAGGATTATCAAAAATGCCCGAACTTAAAAACAATCCTTCGATATAATTTCTTCTGTAAAAACCAATGGTGAGATCTACAACTTCCTGTACCGTAAAAGCCGCCCTTTTTACATCATTGCTTTTTCGGCTCACACAATAAGCACAGTCAAAAATGCAATGATTGGTTAGTAAAATTTTCAGCAAAGAAACACAACGCCCGTCTTCAGTATAAGCGTGACAAATTCCATAACCCGAAGAATCTCCCAAACCTTTGTCTTTGTTCTTTCGATTACTTTGTCCTGATGAACAGGAAACATCATATTTTGCAGCATCGGCTAAGATTGCCAATTTCTCCATTACTCTTTCGTGCACCATCCTGAGCTATTTTTTTGTTTTTGGAATGAAAATTCATCTCATCAAAACTACTCAATTGAGGTAAAAAAGTACAGAATCTCACTGTTCTAAATTGTATCAATTTTTAGTTCTGCCCCCTTCAGACTGATTATTCTTTGGTAAAAAACAAAAAAAAAAGAATCATTAAAAAACAGGTTCATTACTGCTGGCTATCCTTTCTTTTTCCTTTTTATTAAGAATTTAAATTCAAAAACAGGTATTTATACGTAGTGCTTTTAATATTAAAAAAGCGATTTTTGTTTCAAAATGAGGAAACACGTAAATTATTCCTAATAAAAGAACTTAATTTAGCTAAATAAAAAATCAAATTTCTTAAAAAAACAATTATTACTCATCTAACCATAAAAAAAAACAAACCATGAAAAAACTTTGGTGTTGGCGTTGCAAGATGGAAGTTCCGATGCTGAATACAGAAGAATATCTAGTAGCCTCTAAACTCTATCGCGATGGTTTCGAAAAAGGAAAGTGTAGTATGACCAGGTCGCAGCGTTTTAAAGAGCTTCTTGATTATTATCACGATTTAACGGGAGTTAAATTAACCAACCCTAATGCCATCATGCACCATAGAATTGATTTGTATGGTCCGCCCTGCGAAAGTTGCTCTAAACCGTACAGAACTTCAAAAGCTTCTTTTTGTGCCTCCTGCGGACATAAAAGGGTGTCCACCGTAATTAATTATACTGAAACTCTCGAAAAACCAAAATGGTGGCAAAAAATACTCACATTAAGCACATTAGATTAGTTTGCAGCATTCTATTTTGAATCACGGTGCTTTTCAGGGTTTCTTTCGCAAATTCCAGGAATCTATCGACAAAGGGTTTAATAAAAAAGCCAAACATTTATTTAAAGTTTTTTCTTTGTTTGATATAAGCAAAAGTTGAAATATTTAAAATCGTAATAAAAAATAGCATATCATATTTAATTCCTTTTTTAGAAAGCTAAAAAGGGATTATTTTGTTTTACAGCGACAGTAAAACATTTCTTCAATGTCAAAAATGCGTTAAAAAACTTTCTGTATAACGGTTTTTCCACAATAAAAAATACTTTTGTGAGAAAGGAAAAAACCAAACACTTATTTGCAATCAGAAAATATAGCGATATGGATTACGAAAAATTCATCTTCTGCCTCGAAGGCGTTCCGGACGTAGACAACGACAATGCAACACAAGTAGTAAAAAACTTAGAAGAAATTGCTATTGATCAGGGTATTTCCAGTATTTATAAAACCTGTGACACCATAGAAGGCCTTGAAGAAAGTTTAAATGTACTGCTTTATGAAGATCATAATTTTAAGGATTATGAGATCATTTACTTAGTAATGCCAGGCGAATCCAACAACATTTGTCTTCATGATTATTATTACAGCCTTGAAGAAATCGCGGAACTTTTTGAAGGAAAAATGAAAGGAAAAATTATACATTTTGCCAATTTAAAAGTATTGGATTTAAACGAGGATGAAGCACAGTATTTCTTAGACATTACGGGCGCCCGTGCTATTTCCGGTTACGGATCTTCGTATAACCAAATTGCCAGTTGCAGCACAATCGACAAAGCCTTTTTTAGTTTATATCAGGAAAATGATGACCTTATAGAAGTTGTTGAAGAATTGTACCAGAAACATTATGCCTTGTGCAAATTGCTCGATTTTAGATTGTATTATTAAGACATGAAAGGTAAAACAATTGAAAAGGTAAAAACTTACGAAGCAAAAGGATTCCGGGAGAAGTTTTTGGGTGAGGACAATCCTGTACATTTGCTTTTTAAATCAAATTCAGATCACTTTTTTTGTTTAAAAATGGATGAAATAATGGGCTTGCAATATCCTGTTCCTCCTTCTAAACACAGTTGCCACACTTTACTTTTTATCACATCCGGCAGTCATACCATGAAAGTAGGATACCAGGAATATGAAACTGTTTCTAATGAAATTATTGTGGTTCCGGCGGGTCAGGTTTTTTCCATAAAAAATATTAACAGTTCGCATACCGGTTATGTCTGTCAGTTTCATCCCGATATATTAATTGGAAAATATGCTAATCGCGAAATATTGAATGATTTTGATTTTTTAAAAATATCCGGAAATCCAAAAGTTAGTTTATCAGCGCATGATGCGGCATCAATTGTTGCGATCTTAAATCGGCTGCAAACAGAATACTCAGAAACTGAAACTGCAAATCTGAATATTGTACAAGCCTATTTAATTGCCCTGTTTTATGAGATCAATAAAAATACGGTAAAAACTTCTAAAAATCTGTCGGCAGCAGAAATCCTTACCGGTAAATTCAGGGAATTAATTCATCAGAATATCAAAACCTATCATCAGGTTAATTATTATGCCTCTTTACTAAACGTGACACCCAATCATTTAAACAAATCTGTTAAGGCGGTCACAAACAAAACAGCTGCATCATGGATTGATGAAACCATTTTATTAGAAGCTAAATATTTACTCTTTCAAACTTCACTTTCTGTAAGTGAAATTGCCATGCAGGTGGGGCACGAAGATCATTCTTACTTTAGTCGTTTTTTCAAAAAAAATGAAGGTATCACACCTATTCAATATCGAAAATTGATTGATAAGTCCTAATTATTGATTACAGAATCCTATTAACTCCAAAAGCATTTTCTGAAATTTGCCTTGTAAAAAAAAGCAAATTATGATTTATGTTTTTAAAACAACTGTTGATTCAAAATCGAAATTAGAGTTCGCCAATGCATTACTTCAGGAAGTATTACCTGATGCTTTATGGAATTTTGACCTGGAAGATTGTGATAACATTTTGAGAATTGAATGTGAAGCCGAAATAACCGAAGTCGCATTAAAAAATGATATTTTCGATTGTATCGAATTAGAATAAATCGCCTTTACACACCTCTTTTTTTAAACCTCAACTTAGCATTATGGACACTGCGCTGCATCAAAACAAAACATTTGATACTATTGACTATTCAGATCAAAAACTATCAGACAATGAATTTGTAAACTGTGAATTTATCAATTGCAATTTCTCTAAAAGTGATTTTAGTTATATCGATTTTTTAGATTGTACTTTTAAAAACTGCAATATTTCACTGGCAGCCCTTAAGGGCACAGGTCTAAAGAATATTACATTTATTGGCTGTAAATTAATGGGATTGGATTTTAGTTCGGGTAATAGTTTTTTGTTTGCAATGAACTTTCAGGATTGCCTTCTGGACTATTCCACTTTTATATATAAAAAATTAAAGAAAACCAATTTCATTGACTGCTCCCTAAAAGATGTTGATTTCTCGAATACCGATTTGTCTTTGGCTGTTTTTAAAAACTGTGATCTTGCCAACGCTACTTTTCAGGATTGTATTTTAGAAAAAACCGATTTCAGGTCTTCACGAAATTATGCTTTCGATCCGTCTGAAAATAAAATCAAAAAAACCAGAGTGTCTCATGCCGCACTTGCCGGATTGCTTGAAAAATTTGATTTGGATATAGAGTAAGTTATTATAACGGATTTTATTTATAAAAAAAAAGGGATGCAAAAACCTGCATCCCTTTTTTTAACTTAAAAATGAACTATTGTCTCCAACGTGGATCTCCCACTTTGTTATCAATTAGTGTTTGATTTTTGATCGTAAAATTACCGCCCGCTGCATTCACAAATTGTGGGTCTAATGCAGTTCCGCCTGTATCAGGTCTATTATTCGCCAATGCACCAGCAGTGCTGTTTAAATTAGGCGAATTAAAATAATTGTTATTTGCAAAAGTTGGGTTTGCAGTAACAGCTTCTCTCGTGTATGGAGCAGGTGTGTTTGCAAACAATGTATTTCGAACGGCTATTACATTAGTAACAAAACGTGTGTATAAAATTGAATTGGCAGCAGTACCTAACATATTTGGGTTAGAGATTGTACAGCTGTCAATTAATATATTGGTGGTTAAACCGGTAAGACCGGCATCCATACGAATAAAGTATCTTGCAGTCGCACAATTATTAAAAGTACTGTTTTTAAGAGTAAGTTGTGCCAGTTGAGAACCTCTTACATCAATAAATTCACCACCAGTTGTTAATACATTTGTAACAACAGTATTTTCTACAATGACAGAAGTAATTTTAGCAGCAGCCAGATTAGCACTAATCAATGATACACCAAAGTCATGAATATTACAGCCACTTATTAAAAGAGCACCGTACGTTACACTGTTATCATTATATTTAATAACTGAAACTGCGGCTCCGGCAGCGCCTTTATCTCCTTTTAAATCCAGATCTATCAAACTAACATTAGCTGCTCCGGTTGCCATTACAAAGTTTACATGAAGTTTTGGTGTGTTATAGCTTCGTAATCCTCTTAATGTAATTGCTTTATTTAATGTAATTGCTCCAGTCTGATTTGCAGCTGTATAATCGCCAGGCTCTAAAACCAGTATAGCACCAGCTGCTGCATCGGCAATTTTTTGTAATAAGTCGTCTGTATTTTTAACTAAAATACCCGTTCCAATATCAATTCCGGTTGTAAAAGTAATTACACCTCTTTTCTTAGCTCCGTTAAGCAAAGTGGCTGTGTATGCCGTTTCTGCCGTTAACCCGCTTACTACCGCAACTCCTGCTGTTTTTTCTGCCGGAGTTATAACGTGAGTAATACCACCCGGTGCAACGGTAATTTGCGTTACATTACTATTAGGGGTCCATCTTAAAGTTACTTGTTTGGCTTCGATATCTACTGCTTGTACAGGCAGGAATAACTGCTCAGATAAAGTTGTTGCCGTTATTACTGACCATTTAGAATCCGTCAATCCCGGTGTAACTGCTTTTACTCGAATTGAATACGTCGTTTCCCCCTCTAATGAAACCAATATTGGCAATTGACTTGGAGTTACCTCAATGGTTTTATAAATGGTTTTGAATTCGGTGTCATCTGCACTTAATTCTACGACAAATTTATTTTCACCTTCTTTTACTGTCCATGCCAACTCCACAAAAGTTTGATTTCTAACTTTTGCCGTTAGTCCAATAGGAGAAAATTCCTGTGTGTTCCCTATACCATCCAATAGTGGCTCATTATAACTTTCACAACTTGTATTAGCGAAAATAAGTGTTAGCAGTACTGTGGCTATTAATCCTTTTAATATATCTATTTTTTTCATCATAATAACTTTATTAATTTTTTATAAGATCTTAATAACCGTAATCGTTTTTCAATTGACCATTACTTCCATCAATAAATACTTGCCATATTGGCCAGAATTGTCTGTTATCAGGGTTAATACCTGGTTTGTACAATGAATTTATCTTAGCATCTGCGGCGGTTCCTGTCCATGTCCAGGCAGCAGATGAATATAGCACTCCCGGATTTGTTGTTTCCCCCCTGTTTAATCCATAGATATCAAGAGATACATTATCTGCTTTAAACTTATAGTACAAAGTGGTTGGTACATCTGCATATTCACCTGTGCGAGCTGATAAATTTGTCATTTTTTGTTTTGCCTGATCTAATTTTACTTTCAGCAAATTCCAACGAATAAGTGCTTGTTTACGTTCCATTTCTCCGGTAAACTCAAATTTATTTTCTTCAACAAGAGCATTGAACATCGCTTCTTTACTGGTTAAAGCATTTACATAATTATCTACTTTTATCGTCTGAGCAGTAGGGAATGCTCTTCTGCGAATTTCTTTTAAATAAGGTGCAGCTGCACCAGGACCTTCTAATTCGTTAGCTGTTTCAGCAGCAATAAGAAGCACCTCAGCATAACGCATGTACATTTTATTAACTCCGTCATCATTGGTAGAAGTCACATAACGCTTCATCCACTCGTAACGATATTTACCAAAATACCAGGTATCCAGCGTATTTAATTCTTGTTTCGCAATATTATTAACTGCTGCACCATATTTGTAAGGTACACAAGTAACATCTCTACGGGCATCAATCTGGTCATAATCATAAAAAACAAATGGTAACGGACCTGCTACACCGCCACGGTTAGCTCCATTGGCCTGAAACTGATCACTAGCAGCAGTGTGTTTTACAGCAAAAGTAAACAACATCCTACCACGGCCATCAGCGAAAGGAAGTTCCCAAAGAGATTCTCCTCCGGCAGTAGTATTTTCCTCATTGTATTTTCTCCATAGGCCTTCAAAAGTAGATTCCAGACGCGCAGCACCACTTTGGATCACTTCACGGGATTCTTTTAATGCCAATGCATACATATTACCAACCGAAAGTTCCGGATCAGTACTTCTTCTTACCGCGTCAGGATATTGTTGATAACCACTTGCTACCAAAGCCAGACGTGCTCTAAATGCTTTTACAAAAGCTTTATTTACGTGTTCTACAGTACTTGTATATGCCGTTTCGTTAGGCCATGCCACCAAAGTTGATGCTTCTCCTAAGTCTGCAATTAATTGTTTGTAAAGAATATCTCTACTTGATTTAGGCAAATATAAAGTTGCAGAAGTGATAGGTTCAAAACGAGCCGGAACATCACCCCATGCTTTAATTAGATCAGCATAGTAAATAGCTCTAAGTGTTAAAGCCTCTCCTAATAATTGCCCCATTTCTGTTCCCGGCAAGGGATTTCCATACTGACGTAAACCTTTAATACAAATATTAGCCCGTTCAATACCTGAGTACATCATTGAATAAGCATTATTGGTGGTATTCATCTCCGTATTACTTGGCTTTGCATCATAAACACACAAATCCGACTTATCTCCTGCCGTTTGCGAAGTACTATACCATTCTACATCCGTATTTAATCCGTAATAAGGTAAGAAACGCCCTCTGTAAGAGTTAGTTTCGGCAAATGGTACTTTTATTCCATCAATAGCTCCTTTAGCAAGTCCCGCTGTAGAGAAAATCACAGATGCATCTAATGTTGATTCTGCAGGTGCTTCTAAATAGTCATCTTCAAATTGTTGGCAAGAACTGAATAAACCAGAAATAATCAATCCCGCTATTATTATTTTATGTTTCATTTTGTAGTAATTTAAAATTAGAAATTAAGATTCATTCCAAAAACCATTTGTCTGCTTCTTGGATAAGGACTTGAATCAACTCCAGGTGTAAGTGGCGTTTTTCTTTTTGTAGACACTTCCGGATCAGAACCCGAGTAGTTAGTCCAAACAAAAACATTGGTTCCGGTCAGATAAAATCTCAATTTAGAAACTCCAAGTTTAGATGTAAACATCTGTGGGGCTGTATACCCTAATGTTAAAGTATTCAATCTTAAAAAAGATGCATCCTCAACTGCCCAATCAGTAAGTATAGCACTTCTCATATAAGGAGACCACATCGTTGTATTGGCATTAAGAGCTGCTAATGCAGTAGGATCTGTTACTAACTGACCTGAAACAGGATCTAAATTCGTCCATCTCTGTCCGTCGGCCATAGTAGAATTCAAATTTTTGTACTTCCCTGAAGCAGTAGCTGTCGAAAATTCAACTTTATCAGCATTATATACGTCATTCCCAATACTCCAGTTAAAAGCTGCCATTAAATCGAATCCATAAGCATTTCCGTTAATAATAAAACCACCATAACTTTTTGGATTAACATTCCCAATAATTGTTTTATCATTTATATCTACTTTACCATCTCCATTAACATCTTTCAATTTCATATCTCCGGGTTTAAGAGAACTTCCGTCTCCAACTAAAGAAGTAGAAGTACTCATTACGCCACTTTTTAAAGTATATTTTCCTCCGGCATAATCAAAGTCCGAAACTTCATATCTTCCATCATTTTTATAACCGTACATAGAACCTAGTGATGAACCAACCTCTACCAGATAATCATCTCCAATTTGTGAAGAAGCCCAACCTGTAGCTACTCCAAAATTATTCATAACACCTAATGAGTTAATACGATTTTTGTTTATTCCCATATTGAATGAAAAATTCAATCCGTATTTGGCTTTATCGATTGCAACAACATTTATAGTAGCCTCGAAACCTGTATTTTGTGTTTGACCCATATTACGATATTGATAATCGTATCCGGATCCTGGAACTAGAAAATTAATTAATAGATCACTCGTAACATTCTTATACACATCAAAAGTACCGCTCAGGCGATTTCTGAAAAACCCAAAATCCAAACCAACGTTTTGAGT
Organism: Flavobacterium sp. FlaQc-48; assembly: GCF_044007335.1. NCBI lineage: Bacteria > Pseudomonadati > Bacteroidota > Flavobacteriia > Flavobacteriales > Flavobacteriaceae > Flavobacterium > Flavobacterium sp. FlaQc-48. The sequence continues at coordinate 170,891 of NZ_JBIPCR010000008.1, forward strand.
AACTGTTGTTTCCCATTTCAAATCAGGATTAGGCATTGTTTTCGAAGGTGCCCAAACGCTGGTAACCCCATTAATCCATGTTGTGGGTGTAGATTGAAAAATTTGAATTTGCTGTCCTACAGGTATGTTATTATTTCCTGCTTCACCATAACTCGCTCTTACTTTTAAAAGATCTAACCAGGTTTTACCCTTCAGGAAATTCTCTTCAGAAATTTTCCATCCTGCTGCAAAGGCCGGGAAGTATCCCCAACGATTCTCTTTTAAAAATTTACTTGATCCATCTGCACGAAATGTAGCAGTTAATAAATAACGATTTTTGTAGTCATAATTGGCGCGGCCAAAAAACGACAATAATTTGTCATCAGGGCTGTAGTAATTATCTACTGATTGTGGTGTTCCTTGTGTTGTTAATTTTTTTGCCTGATCAAAATCAAAAAAAACAGGGTACCCATGAATAGTATTCGTTACCGTATTTGAATTGTAGGTAATGCTTTCTTCTCCTAAAAGAGCACTTAAATGATGATTTTCACCCATTATTTTTTTGAAATCATAATTCAGCGTATTAGCATTTCTAAAACGTCTGTCTTTAGTATCACTCATAATCATGGCAGGCATACCTTGCAATGGTCCTACCGGAGCATTAGCAATGTAATAAGTAGTTAATCCGTAAAAACGATAATCTAACGTGTTATAATTATCCAGACCTAAATCTACTTTCAATTTTAAATTATCTGCAAGCTCCCATCCAAAACTACCTAACATATTATAGTTCTTACGAAACTGTTGGCGATCATTATCAGAAACAGACGTTAAAGGATTTATCAATACATCTGAGCCATCTCCTGATGTATCCTCTGAAGTTAATCCTGCAACCGGAAGCGGCGCATAACCCACAATAGTACGCATACGTGAATCTGATGAAGATTTTTCATTTTGCTCATTTACACCACCGCCATCAATCTCAGTATCTGAATAACGCATCGTAAAAGCAACATCAATCTTATCATTTAATTTACTTTTTAAAGCAAGGGCAAGGTTATTTCTTTTATAATTGGAACCTATCATAATCGCCTTTTCATCATAGTGAGCAAAATTAAAATTATAATTAAGCTTATCAGTTCCTCCTCTAATTCCTAAATCACGGCTTTGTACCTCTCCTGTACGGCCAAAAATTTGTTTTTGCCAATCATCTCCCTTTAGCCCTTTGTACATATCGTGATCCTGCCAATTCCCAAAATATCTGGTATATGAAGATGGATCAGAAGCTACTTTTGTTCCGGTTTGAGAAAGCAAAGCATATTCGTATTGCCATTTCGTATAATCTTCAGGCGACAAAACATCGATTTCATTTGCCATCTTTTTCATACCATAAAACATGTTAAAATTTACTGCAATTTTACCATCTTTTCCACTTTTTGTTGTAATGATAATTACTCCATTTGCACCACGTGATCCGTATATTGCAGTCGAAGCAGCATCTTTTAAAACGGTCATGGAGTCAATATCAGATGAAGAAATATCGTTCATATTATTTATAGGAAACCCATCTACAATAATCAAAGGTGAAGCATCCTGAGTAAGCGAACCACCTCCACGAACCCTGATTCTGATATCTGCATCCGGAGAACCCTCTGATGAGGTCACCTGTACACCTGCAATTCGACCTGTTAAGGCTTCAGCGACATTTGCCACTGGCACTTTTTTCAGATCGTTACCCGAAATGGTAGACACGGCGCCTGTTAAGTCAGATTTTTTTGAAGTTCCATATCCAATTACAACAACTTCATTCAGGCTGTTAGAATCTTCAGTTAAAATAACATCAATTTTAGTTTTTCCGTCAACTCCTGCTTCTTTCGTTTTAAAACCAATAAAAGAGAAAGTTAACACTGCTTTAGGATTGCTGAGCTTTATTTTATAACGCCCGTCAAAATCTGTAGAAGTACCATTTTTTGTTCCTTTTTCTAATATATTAACACCAGGTAAAGTTAATCCTGCAGCATCTTTTACTGTTCCTTCAAGCGTTACAGTCTGTGCATTCATTTGATTGCTCATCAGTAAACACAGTAAGAAAACAACTGCAAAGCAACAGTTTGCTCCTTTGTTAAATAAATCTTTAAAATTCATGGTTGATTGTTTAAGTTATTAATTGTTTTTAAGTGGTTTTTTGTGGTTATTTCTCGATTATAACTTTTCTAAAATAATTGAAACCCTTAATTCCGGTTTTTAGAAATAATCTTTCGGCATTCAGGTACTCTTAATACCGAAATTTTAACACCTATTTTAAAGTTGTAATCGATTACACAAACATAAATATTTTTTTTAGATAAAAAATTAAAATTCATAAATATTTCCTAAAAAAAATAAAATATCAAAAATAAATCCCCTTTTTTATATGACATGTGTAATTTAAGTTCACTATAAATATTAAATATATTTTTAATATTTCATGATTTGTTGCGATTTTACAAAAAAAACAATCGATTACACTAAAACTAATTGCAGTATTATTAAGTGTTATTTCTACATTTAAAAACAGCTTCATTATCAAAAATTTTCATAATTAAGCTGTTAATTTTAAAGTGAGACAATCAAAATCAAAGCAGCCCTCTCAATTTCATGACACCATATTCTTACTAATAACAAATACAGCATACTACAAATAGAATTTGCAGCGAAAAAAGATCACAATTGCGCATAAAAAAGCCCTTAAACCAATTGGGTTTAAGGGCTAATCTTAATAAGGGATTTTATTAAATCATTAAGCGTGTTGCAGTTGCAAATTGCTTTTATGTTTTTGCATCAAAATAAACGTAATCACCATACCAATAACAGCCATGCCCAAACCAATAAGATTTGGAGACGCATAACTATATCCGGCAGCCAAAGGCAGTCCTCCTAAAAAGGCTCCCAGAGCATTTCCGATATTAAAACTCCCCTGAAGTGCCGCCGAAGCAATCATCTCAGCATCCTTAGCCGTTCTGATCATTAACATCTGAATAGGTGCAATAACAGAGAAAGAAATAGCTCCCGTTAAAAAAGTAAGGAACAGGGAAACATATTGATAAGAAGAAAACAGGTAAACCAAAATTAAATCAACAGACATTACAAACAGCAAAGCTAATACAGTAGGTGCCGGTGAGTATTTATCAGCCAGTTTCCCTCCCAGAAAATTCCCTACTACCATTCCCAAACCAGCCAGAATCAAAATATAAGAAACATCTTCGGCTGAAAATTTAGATACATTTATTAATAGCGGCGCTATATAACTTATCCAGGCAAACAAACCTCCAAACCCAATTGCGGTAATTCCGATAATTAACCAGGCTTCGGTCTTCTTAAAGAATTGTAATTGCGTTTTCATATTTACATCTCCGTTTTTCTCCAGATTGGGCATCCATAAAGAAATAAACAAAAAGGTCAGTAATCCCACAATAGCAATGAGTACAAAAGTATAACGCCAAATAAAATGATGTCCTATATAAGTACCAATAGGCACACCTATTAAATTGGCCAGGGTTAAACCCGAAAACATAATCGCAATAGCCTGTGCTTCTTTGCCCTTATCAGCCAAACGGCTTGCGACTACCGCTCCCACTCCAAAAAAGGCACCGTGCGGTAATCCTGAAAGAAATCTGGAGGCGAATAAAAAGTTATAAGTAGGTGCAATAATCGAAAGTGCATTAAAAACTGTTAACATCAACGCGAGAATTAAAAGCATCTTTTTTGGAGCAAGATTTCTTCCTAAGATGACTAATAAGGGGGCACCAATCACCACTCCAAGTGCATAAGCTGAAATTAAATATCCGGCAACCGGAATCGAAACTTTCATATCTGAGGCTATATCTGGCAACAAACCCATCATAACAAATTCGGTTATACCGATCGTTAAACCTCCTAATGAGAGTGCAATAAGACTTTTTTTCATTTGTTTTTACAAGAAAGGAATAGATTTTCTATGCTGCAAATTTAACACTGTCAGGCTCAAATTTAGTTGTATATTTACGACATAAACTTGTATATTTAAGTTATGCCGAAATTAAATCAATTTGAAACGCTTGTTATTGATGAATTTGAAGATGAGAAATTTCACCTTCCGCCTCACACGCATACGTATTATGAAATCATTTACATTAAAAAAGGAAGTGGTATTCATCATTTAAACAAAAACCTGCTTCCGTATAAATCCGGTGATTTATTTGTGATTTCACCTGAAGATGAGCATTATTTTGATATCAAAAAAAGCACTCGTTTCTTTTATATTAAGTTTACCGATAACTATTTTAATTCGAAACAGAATCTGACCTGCGACGAATTTTTAATTCATACCCCCGAAAGTTTCATGCGTGATAAAACACTAAAAGAAACGATTCTTAAATTAGATGATCCCTGCAAAACGATATTAAAAAATACGATCGAAAACATTGCTGCCTATAATTGCAAAACCGATGTTTCAAATTCACCTATTGTATTTTACCAGATTCTTTCAATTTTTGGGCTAATCAAAGAAACCATGCGCGGCATGAACCTTGTAGTTAAAGGAAATTCTATAGATAACGAGCAAATCACTTCTTATATTCATCAGAACATTTACAATCCAAAACTAGTGCAGATAAAAGTCATTGCCAGTCATTTTAATATTGCAGAAACTTATTTTAGCGCTTATTTCAAAAGGACTTTTGCTATTAGTTATCGCGACTATATTCATAACTTGAGAACGACTTTGATCGAAAAACGAATTCACAACAATCAATTGCCTATAAAACAAATAGCATATGAGTTTGGATTTACAGATGAAAGTCATTTGTCTAATTATTTTAAAAAGAGAAAAAACATGAAACCAACTGATTTTAAGAAAACATAATATTTGAAATGGTAAATAAATAGCAGCTGTTAAAAAAAATCTTTAAATTTGTACTTCAAAAAATCGGTTGCAATTGGCAAAAAAAATTCAAATAGTATTTCTTTTCTTAACTCTTGGCTTCTTTTTGATGTCCGGTTCGGGTTATGCATGTGGGAGAACTAACGAAAAAATGTCTTGCGAAAAGAAAGAAACCTCTAAAAAGGAAACTTCTGATTCCTGCCGGAAAGATTGTTGCAAAAAGAAAAATGATTCTAAAAAAGACCAACATGGCTGCAACGGAAAATGCGATCATTCCGGTTGTACTGCCTCTGGACTGCAGTTTAGCCTCATTGCACTAAACGAGTTTGATTTCAATACTAATTTATTCAATTTCTCTGTTGAGAAAACAACTCCATATTACAGAAATAGTCGTATTTCTGCCGGTTTTACTTCTATCTGGTCACCACCAAAAATAAAATAATGGTATTTCTGACAGCCATAATTGTGTTTTGACACAAAGAAGATAAAGCTCGAAGAAAAACATTAAACTTTATGTCTGCCACTTAGCAAGACCTGATTTTCAATAAAATTTTAGGAATAAAACATTTAACTTATAGGAGATTTTACTTTCTCTAATCAAAAAAACACATCAAATGAAAAATTCAATAGCAACTATAGCAGTAGTAATCACATTATTATGCGCTGCAAATTTCGTTCAGGCAAATTCAGTACAAACAGCAACATCTACAAATGAAGTAGTTGATTCAAGTCAGTTACAAAGCGTTTATGATGCCTATTTTACGGTAAAAGATGCTTTAATAAAAAGTGATGCGAAGTTAACTTCGGCGAAAGCCACAGATCTATTAGCAGCAATTACTGCTATAAAAATGGATAAACTAAAAACAAATGAGCATACTGCCTGGATGAAAGTAGTAAAAAAATTAACTGCTGATGCTAAAAGTATTTCAACCACTTCAGATTTAAAAAAACAACGTGAAACTTTTAAATCGCTTTCTAAAAATACTTACGAGCTTATTAAGGTTTCAAAATCAACTGAAACAGTATACAAACAATATTGCCCAATGGCAGATGCTGACTGGTTAAGCAAAGAAAAAGCAGTTAAGAATCCATATTATGGGTCTTCGATGCTTACTTGCGGAAACGTGGTTGAAACCATCAAATAAATATGACGCTCTACATCAAAAACATGGTGTGCGGTCGCTGTAAAATGGTTGTGAAGTCTGAGTTTGAAAAACTCGGGCTTCAGACTATTTCTGTTGAATTAGGCGAAGTCGAACTGCAAGATGCTATTACAGATATCCAGAAAGAAATTTTACTTAAAAACCTTCAGTCATTAGGTTTTGATTTTATCGATGATAAAAAAAGTAAAACCATAGAAAAAGTAAAAAACCTTATTGTCGATCTGGTTCATCATAAAAACAACGAACTCAAAATCAACTTATCTGATTATTTGGTCGAAAACCTCAATCAGGATTATAGTACATTAAGCAATCTTTTCTCAGAAATTGAAAATATTACCATTGAAAAATATTTTATCAGCCAGAAAATCGAGAAAGTCAAAGAGTTGCTGATTTACAATGAGCTTTCGTTAAGCGAAATCGCCGACATGTTAAACTATAGTAATGTAGCACATCTTAGTAATCAGTTCAAGAAAATCACCGGTTTCACACCCACCTATTTCAAACAACTGAAAGACAAAAAACGTATTCAGATAGAGAATTTGTAATATTGTTTAACCGCAAAATTCGCAATGTTTTTTACGCAAAGCCCGCAAAGTTGTATAAGAATAGCTTTGCGAACTTTGCGTTTTTATAAAACCAGGCATATATAAGAACCTTTGCGCCCTTTGCGGCTAAAGATGCTTTCCTAAATATTACAAATCATTCTCAAAATTATACAAACCGTTGTAAATCTTACTTCGGAAATTTGCATTGTAATACTAAAAAAACAAAAACAATGACTCATCAATATATAATTTCAGGAATGTCGTGCGATGGATGCCGTAAAAAAGTTGAAAAAACGTTGAATTCAGTTGAAGGAATTCAGGCAGAAGTAACTTTAAATCCTCCGTTGGCAACAATCACAATGGAAAAACATGTTCCTACCGAAAAATTTCGGGAAGTTTTAACCGAAGCCGGAAAATATACTATTGAAATGACTTCTTCTAAAAACACTTCAGAACCAGACGTTAAATCCTGCTGTTCAGGTCAGAAGAAAGAGAATCACGCTGGTCATGAACATAAAAAAAAAGTTACAACTCATAATCATAATACGACCGGCGTTTTCTATTGCCCAATGCATTGCGAAGGCGATAAAACCTATAACAAACCCGGAGATTGTCCGGTTTGCGGAATGGATTTAGTTCCGGAAGTTGCTATTAACGCTACGCAATTTACCTGTCCCATGCATCCGGAGATTGTTTCAGACGAACCCGGAGATTGCCCCATTTGTGGTATGGATCTGGTGCCGATCCAGGCTTCGGAAACTGAAGAAAACAAAACATATACGGACTTATTAAAGAAAATGAAGATTGCGATTCTATTCACGCTTCCCGTCTTTATTATTTCGATGTCAGAAATGATCCCGAATAATCCCCTTTATAAGGTAATGTCTATTGAAAGCTGGAATTGGGTTCAGTTCTTATTTTCGATTCCGGTACTTTTTTATGCAGGCTGGATGTTTTTTGTACGTGCTTACAAATCCATCATAACCTGGAATTTAAATATGTTTACGCTAATTGGGATTGGAACGGGTGTGGCATTCTTATTCAGTATTGCCGGAATGTTCTTTCCTGATATTTTCCCATCCGAATTCAAATCGCATCACGGAACCATTCCTCTTTATTTTGAAGCTGCAACCGTGATTATTACATTGGTTTTATTAGGACAACTACTAGAAGCCAAAGCGCACGGACAAACAAACGGTGCCATAAAAGCATTATTAAAATTAGCCCCTACCGAGGCTACTTTGGTAGAAAACGGAAATGATAAAGTAATTTCGATTCATACTATTAAAAAGGGCGATTTACTTCGTGTAAAACCGGGAGAAAAAATTCCCGTAGACGGAAAAATTACAACCGGAGAAAGCAGTATCGACGAAGCCATGATTACCGGAGAACCTATTCCGGTTGATAAAAAAGCGGGAGATTCTGTAATTGCGGGAACCATAAACGGAACAAAATCATTTGTCTTGATTGCCGAAAAAGTAGGTTCAGAAACCCTGTTGGCTCAAATAATCCAAATGGTAAATGATGCAAGCCGTTCAAGGGCCCCAATTCAGAAACTGGCCGATCGTGTAGCAAAATATTTTGTACCAACGGTTGTGATCATCTCCATTCTAACCTTTTTCGCCTGGGCGAAATTTGGTCCTGAACCGGCTTATATCTACGGATTAATTAATGCTATTGCCGTATTAATCATTGCTTGTCCTTGTGCTTTAGGATTAGCCACTCCAATGTCTGTAATGGTGGGCGTGGGCAAAGGCGCACAATTTGGTATCCTGATAAAAAACGCTGAGGCACTCGAAAACATGAGCAAAATAGATGTTTTAATCACTGATAAAACCGGAACGATTACCGAAGGAAAACCATCTGTAGAAAAGATCTATGCCATTCAAAATAACGAAGATGATTTATTGCAAAAAATCGCTTCCCTTAATCAGCATAGCGAACATCCTTTAGCACAAGCCGTAGTTAATTTTGCTAAAGCTAAAAACCAAACGATTCTTGAAGTTCCTGATTTTGAAGCCATTGCCGGAAAAGGAGTTACAGGAACTGTAAAAAACGCAAAGGTAGCTTTAGGAAACAAAAAACTAATGAATCAGGTAGGCGCTTCGGTCTCTGATGATATTGAAAATAAAATTATTGCCGAACAAAATTTGGGTAAAACGGTTTCTTATATCGCTGTAGACAATCTTGTTTTGGGATACGTAGCCATTACAGATGCGATTAAAGAGAACAGCGCAAAAGCGATCAAAGAATTAATCGATCAGGGTGTTGAAGTAATGATGATGACAGGTGACAATGGCAATACCGCCAAAGCTGTTGCTGATCATTTGCATCTGAGCTCGTTTAAAGCAGATTGTCTGCCAGAAGACAAACTGAAAGAAATTCAGCGTTTGCAGGCCGAAGGCAAAATTGTTGCCATGGCAGGTGACGGAATCAACGATGCTCCGGCTTTAGCCCAGGCGAATATAGGAATTGCAATGGGAACCGGAACTGATGTTGCGATTGAAAGTGCTAAAATAACGCTGGTAAAAGGGGACTTAAACGGAATTGTAAAAGCGAAGAAACTAAGTTATTCGGTAATGAAAAACATCAAACAGAATTTATTCTTTGCTTTCATCTACAATGTTTTAGGCGTGCCTGTTGCAGCGGGAGTTTTATACCCTGTATTCGGGATTTTGCTTTCGCCAATGTTAGCGGCGCTGGCTATGAGCCTGAGTTCGGTTTCAGTAATTGTAAATGCTTTGCGATTACGAAATCTAAATCTTTAAAAAATTAAAATGAAACTATATACTATTTTTATCGTCTTTCTGATCGCCTTTAGTGCACAAGCACAAAAAGTAGTCCGCTACGATTTATACGTTCGGGACACGATTGTCAATTTTTCCGGAAAAGAAAAACGGGCTATTGCAGTTAACGGACAAATTCCGATGCCAACATTAACTTTTACTGAAGGTGATATTGCCGAAATTTATGTCCACAACGAATTAAAAAAGGAAGATACGGCATTGCACTGGCACGGATTGTTTCTGCCCAATAAAGAAGATGGCGTTCCATATTTGACTCAAATGCCCATAAAACCCGGAACAACTCATAAATATACATTCCCCATTATCCAGAACGGAACCTATTGGTATCACAGCCACTCAGGTTTGCAGGAGCAAATTGGTTTGTACGGACTTTTTATCATCAACAAAAAGAAAGACGACCCTACTTTTAGAAAAGGAATCGATGATTTGCCAACTGTCCCGCTTATTTTAAGCGAATGGACCGATTTAAAACCGGAGAATGTACAACGAATGCTGCACAATGCCAACGATTGGTTTGCGATAAAAAAAGGAACCACTCAAAGTTATGCCGAAGCCATAAAACACGGTCAGTTTTCGACAAAAGTCACCAACGAATGGAAACGCATGAATGCCATGGATGTGAGTGATGTCTATTATGAGAAATTCTTAATTAACGGAAAAAACGAAAACCAGCTTTCGCAGTTTAAGGCAGGTGATAAAGTAAGACTGCGAATTGCAAACGGAGGTGCTTCGAGTTATTTCTGGCTCACGTATGGCGGCGGAAAAATAACCGTTGTGGCCAGCGACGGGAACGATGTTGAACCTGTAGAAGTCGATCGATTAATTATTGCCGTTTCTGAAACCTATGATATTGTCGTTACAATTCCTGAAGATAAAAAGTCCTTTGCTTTTTTGGCTACAGCCGAAGACAGAACCGGATCTGCTTCTTTGTTTCTTGGTGACGGCACAAAACAGCCTGTCAAACATCTTCCAAAATTAAAATATTTTGAAGGGATGAAAATGATGAATGATATGATGAAGATGAATGGCGAAATGAATGATATGGGCATGAAAATGTCCCTTAATAAAATGGACATGAATGCCGTAATGTATCCTGAAATTTCCGGTGAAGATAAATCAATGAAGATGGAAAATCATGCGGGTCACCATATGGCAGAGATGAAAATGTCAACTGATACTACAGAAGCTGCTGAAATTACAACGCTGAATTATGAAATGTTAAAATCTCCCACAATAACAACATTACCAAAAGATGCGCCCGTAAAAGAATTACGTTTCGAATTGTCCGGAAACATGAACCGTTATGTTTGGAGTTTAGACAATAAAGTAATTTCTGAAACGGACAAAATCTTAATCAAAAAAGGCGAAAACGTCAGGATTGTATTGTACAACGGATCGATGATGCGTCACCCAATGCATTTGCACGGACACGATTTCAGGATTCTGAACGAACATGGTGATTATTCTCCGCTAAAAAATGTGATTGATATTATGCCAATGGAAACCGACACCATAGAATTTCAGGCTAATGCCGATGGTGACTGGTTTTTTCACTGTCATATCTTATATCACATGATGGCGGGAATGGGACGTATTTTTAGTTATGAAAATTCTGCACCGAATCCGTTGATCCATGATCCCAAAATGGCTTATAAAATGCTAAAGATGGATGACAGAATGTTTCATTTTATGGCCGAAAATGATTTTGCTTCAAACGGAAACGACGGAGAAGCAATGTTAGGTAACACACGCTGGAGCATTGGAACCGAATGGAGACTGGGCTATAATGACAAACACGGTTATGAAACCGAAACGCATATTGGCCGCTATATTGGCAAAATGCAATGGTTTATGCCTTTTATAGGCTTTGACTGGCGCTACAGAAGAATGGGCATGGACGAACAGGAACAAAATATGTTTGGGCAAACCAATACCAAAGACAATCGTTCGGTTTTTAGTGCAGGTATCGAATATACTTTGCCCATGCTTGTAAAAGCTCAGGTTGAAGTTTATACTGATGGTAATGTAAGAATACAATTTGAACGAAAAGACATTCCCCTTTCCAGACGTTTAAGAATGAATTTAATGTGGAATACCGATAAAGAATATATGGCCGGTTTAAAATATATTGTGGCAAGAAACTTTGGAATCACAACACATTATGACAGCGATATGGGAGTTGGCTTTGGATTGAATTTGAATTATTAAGATCTAACATTAACCTTATTCTGATATAATTTTAATTTTAATAAGCTCATTTAAAGAATTGAACCTTTTATATTTGAAATTCATTTTTAAAATATAAAATTATGAAAATAAATAAATTTAAAAAGAATTTCAATGATTCGATTACAGGTGAACTAGCACTATTTCTAGAGATAAACGAAGAACTAGGATTCGAAAATTACTCTCAGGGTTTCGGATTACTCAGAGATGACAAATCAGGAATAGCAACTTGGTCTAAAGATCCTGATTTTTTAGACAAGTTGATGCCTTTTGCACAGGCAAACTGTTCTGGATCGATGTATGTACTGTGGAATAATGGCGAAAATAAATCTCTAAACGAATTGCCGGTAGTCGTTTTTGGTGATGAAGGAGGCTATCATGTTGTAGCAAAAAATATCTTCGAATTGATGCAGCTATTGACTTTTGATACTGAAATTACAGTTAGTCATAAAGAAGTTTATTTTTACAAAGACAACGATTACGAAGAAAGTGAAGGCCTGGCGGAATATAAATTATGGCTTAAAGAAAACTTTAATCAGGATCCCGTATATACTACAGATGAAACATATTCAATTTTAGAAAATGCACAAAAAATGTACAAAACTGATTTTGAAAAATGGGTTTCTCAATATTACTCAGAATAATAACTTTTACATTTTACAAAAAGATTATCAACATACGTCTTTTCAAAATGCACAAAGGCCGTTATATTAAAATCAAAAAAGAAAAAGTACCTAACAATTAAATTATACAAAAAATGAAAAAATTATTTGCCGTTTTAGCCATCGCTTTATTTACAATTGGTGTACAAGCACAAGACACAAAACCAGCACCTAAAAAAGAAAAAGCTAAAAAAGAGTCCTGCTGCAAAAAAACAGATGACAAAAAAGACAAAAAATGCTGCGCTAAAAAATAATTGTAATAAGCAGTAAATGTAAAAGGCCCCGAATATATTCGGGGCCTTTTTTATGTTTTTTTTTTGCGTGTTTGCTATCGCTCGGGTCGTGGAAAAAAAACTTTGTCAAAGCTTTTCGTAAAGAAATTATTTTAAGCTGTAAATCTGTGACAAAACCTATTTAATTCGAACACTCCACTCAAAATCCATTTCAGAAACCTGAACTCCTTCTTCATTTGTCCCTATAGATTTCATCCAGAAGGTTTGTCCCTCACCTGTTTCTATTGTTCTTTTAATAGCATCGGCAATTAAATGTCCGTCGTTGCAGACAAATGATATTCTTCCTGTAGCCTTTTTGGTGAAGTTACCTTTATTGTTTGCTACTAACATCGAGATCTTTTTTCCGCTTTGCTGGATTTGTGAGATCACTAATGCTCCCGTTGTTAACTCTGCCGCCATTGCCTGAACTGCAAAATACATGGAGTTAAAAGGGTTTTGATTGATCCATCTGTGTTTTACACTTACCACGCATCTATCTTCGTCGATTGCCTTTACACGAACACCGCAAATATATGCTGATGGTAATTTGAATAACACAAATTTGTTGAGTTTAGAAACTGATATTGCCATGATATGTATTTTTTTATGTAAAAATACAAAAAAACTATGCACGCACAATAAATTGCAATTACTTTCCAAAAATACCAGTAAAACCAATGATTCCGAATGATTTTCAGCGTATTATACTCTGTTTTTAAATCCTATATTTGTTAATATTTTGTTAATATTTGGTACTATGCAAAACAAGATACTGTCTTTTAGACATATATTTGCATAAGAAAATACTATATACTTTTAATCATGGAAACAACAACACCACTCATCATGGAAACCACATCAGAAAAGAACATTGCAACGTTCACACATTTAAGTACTTTAAGTCAGTACATCGTTCCTTTTGGGAATTATATTTTCCCAATATTAATCTGGACGAGTTACAAAGACAAATCTAAATTTGTAAACCATCACGGAAAGCAGGCCTTAAATTTTCAATTAAGTCTTTTGCTTTACACTTTAGTTTTAGCTTTAATTGCGATTCCAATTTTTGCATTTGTACTCTTAAAAAACCTTCCAATTAATACCGTTTTTAACGATGAAGATTTAATCATCAGAAATCTAAACATCGATGGGAACATTGGAATTTTAAGTATTGGGGCGACAGCAGTTTTACTTTTTGGAGTTTTAAAATTTGTTGAGTTCTTTTTAGTGATTTATGCTTCAATAAAAGCTTCAAACGGAGAATTATATAAATATCCGATCACGATTCCTTTTATAAAGTAATCAATTAAAATTAAAAGTTATAGTCGAAACTTTACAGGCAATCAACACGAATTGTTTCGAAATCAATCATCAATCAAAATCATCAATCATCATCAATCAAAAAACGAATTGTTCAATCTAAAAAAAACAAAATGAAATTATGAACATTGAAAACACAAAAGCACAGATGCGCAAAGGTGTTCTTGAGTTTTGCATCTTATCTGTATTAAAAGAGAAAGACGCATACACATCAGAAATATTAGACACTTTAAAAAACGCAAAATTACTAGTTGTTGAGGGAACAGTTTACCCGCTTCTAACCAGGCTGAAAAACGACGGTTTGCTTAATTATCGTTGGGAAGAATCGACTTCAGGACCACCACGAAAATATTATGGATTAACCGAAATAGGACAAACATTTTTAAACGAACTCAGCGGAACCTGGACAGAATTGTCTGATGCCGTAAATCTAATCACCAATCAAAATCAATAAGTCATGAACAAAACAGTAAATATTAACTTAGGCGGTATGGTTTTTCACATCGATGAAGACGCATATTTAAAATTGACACGCTATTTTGACGCTATAAAACGATCGCTAAACAACTCATCCGGACAAGATGAAATCATTAAAGATATCGAAATGCGTGTTTCTGAATTATTATTGGAGAAACAAAAAAGCGACAAACATGTTGTAGGACTGAAAGATGTTGATGAAGTGATTGTAGTAATGGGACAACCGGAAGACTATATCCTGGAAGACGAAGAAAAATCAAACCAGTCTTATAATGATTATACCAACAGAAAACATAAAAAATTATACCGTGACAAAGAAAAAGGTATGATTGGTGGTGTAGCAACCGGTTTAGGACATTATTTTGGAATTGACGCTGTCTGGATAAAAATCATCTTCCTAATATTTGTTTTTGCAGGTTTTGGAACCGGAATTTTAGCTTACTTCGTTCTTTGGATCGTAACTCCGGAAGCCGTTACAACATCTGAAAAACTGGAAATGACAGGGGAACCGGTTACTATTTCGAACATTGAAAAAAAGGTTCGTGAAGAAATTGAATCACTATCTGACAAATTCAAAAATGCCGATTATGACAAAATGGGAAACCAGGTAAAGTCGGGAGCTGAGAGAATAAGTAGTTCATTTGGAGACTTTATCATGACCATTTTTAAAATCTTTGCAAAGTTTTTAGGCGTAATCTTAATCGTGTCAGGAATAAGTGTTTTAATCGCATTATTAATTGGGGTCTTTACTTTAGGAACTAATGTTTTTGTTGATTTTCCATGGCAAAATTTCATTGAAGCCGGAAACTTTACAGATTATCCTATCTGGTCATTTGGTTTATTAATGTTCTTTGCCGTTGGAATTCCGTTTTTCTTTTTGACGCTTTTAGGCTTCAAATTGTTATCTCCAAACTTAAAATCTATCGGGAATATCGTGAAATATACCTTGTTAGCTATTTGGATTATTGCAGTTGCCATCGCTATCAGCATCGGAATCAAACAAGCGACTGAAATTTCATACGATAATAAAACAGTAGAGAAAAAAGCACTTAACATTAGTACAAAAGACACCTTGTTTGTAAAGTTCAGGTACAATGACTATTACGCAAAAGATTTGAATCACTACAGAGAATTTGAATTCGTACAGGATTCAGCCAACAATCAGTTAATCTATTCCAATGATGTTCGTTTACATGTTTTACATACTGATGAAGCTGCTCCTTATATTCAGATCGAAAAAAGTGCCCGTGGAAATTCATTTATAAGCGCAAAACAAAGAGCAGAAAAAATTAATTATAAGTTTCAAATCAAAGGAAATCATTTAATTTTGGATAATTATTTTCTTACAGATGTAAAAAACAAATTCAGAGGTCAGGAAGTTGATATCTATTTGTACTTACCGGAAGGACAACTTTTCAAGCCAGACGCTTCTGTACAAGATTATGATCAATCTGAAAATGAATTCTTTAACCTGCACTTTAGTGGTGATTACAATTACAAAGTTGAAGGTTCAAAAATTAAATGTTTGAATTGCCCATCAGAAGAGCATGACTTTGATGATGCAGACGAAGAAAACGGTGTTGATAACGATACTGTAAACGAAGTTTCGGTTAAAATTAATGGAAAAGAAATTTTAAACGGAAAAAAAACCAAAGGAAGACTAACCACTGACGAAAACGGAGTTATAATCAAAATTAACTAAGCCATGATAAAAATAATCATTCATATTACGAAATTCATAGTTGCGACTATTACCGCATTATTGTTTGCCTCTTGTAACTTTAACGTAAACTCAATTGAAGGAAGCGGAAATGTTACTAAGGAAAAAAGAATTGTTCAGGGAGATTTTACCAAGGTATCTGTAAGCAACGCGATCGATTTGGTAATCGAACAATCTGATGTCACTGAAATTGTTGTAGAAGCAGATGACAATTTACAAAAAGAAATTACGACAAAAGTTGAAAACGGAACGCTGATCATTAAATGCAAATACAATTCTTTTGGAGATATTACCAAAAAAGTAACTGTAAAAATGCCAAAAATCAACAAGTTAGAAGCCTCAAGTGCTTCAACGGTATCAAACAAAGGACTAATTCAGGGCGAAAATATAGATTTAGAAACATCAAGTGCAGCGACGATGGATGTTAATGTAGAATCTGACAATATCTCTGCTGATTCCGGAAGCGGAAGTACTATTAGCATAAAAGGAAAGGCATTGACATTCAATATTTCGGCATCAAGCGGCTCCAATGTAAATGCAGGTCAGTTATTGGCCAATGATATTCATGCGGAAGCTTCAAGCGGGGCCAGCATAAATGTTCACCCTATTGTAAAATTGAAAGCAGAGGCATCCAGCGGAGCAAGTGTCAATTACAACAACGCACCTAAAACAATCGAGAAAACTTCAAATTCAGGAGGAAGTATCAGCCAGGGATAAACCTTATTTATCTGTTAAATATAAAAAAATCATTCATCGAAAGTGGATGATTTTTTTATATTTGTGAAAATCAAATCTAGAATTAATGAAAAAAAATACAGCCCTACTCCTATTATTATTGGTTACGACGTTAACTTTTGCTCAAAGAAGAGAAAAAATAAAAGGATCTAAAATCGTGACCACTTCAATAAAAGAAGTAGGAGAATTTGATGGCATTGAAGCCGATGACAACTTAGAAGTTTATTTGGAACGAGGAGAAAAAAACGAAATTAAAATTGAAGCCGACGATAATTTACATGATATTGTCGCCATGGATTTAAGAGAAAAAGTATTGCGTTTATACACCTCAAAAGAAAGTACTATTTTCAAAAAACTAATTGTGCGTGTGACCTATACCAAATCCTTAAAAACGGTTATTGCCAAAAATGATGCTTCAGTTTATGCCATTCAGGAACTTCAGCTGGACGATATTACTTTTAATAGTTTTGATTATTCGAAATTGTTCCTAAACGTAAATTCGAAAAAATTCACCCTGTTTGCCGATGATAAATCAAGAACAGAATTGAATTTAAAGTCAGACGAAGCCAATTTACAACTGAGCAAAAATGCTACCATTAAAACATTAGTTTCTGCCATAAAATTCAAATGCGATTTGTATCAAAAATCATCTGCAACCATTGAAGGTATTGCCGAAAAAGCAACTATTCGTTTAGATAATAATTCAGTCTTTACAGGAACAAAATTTACACTAAAAGAAGCTAACGTTACTGCAGAAAATTATGCTATGGGAACTGTTCTTGCCGATACTACAATTACAATTGCCCTTGGCGACAAAGCCGAACTTTCACTTTTTGGAAGTCCAGCCATCACACTGACGCGTTTTTCTGAAGAAGCAAAATTGATGAAGAAGATTAAATAGTTTCAGGTTTCAGGTTTCAGGTTTCAGGTTTCAGGTTTCAGGTTTCAGGTTTCAGGTTTCAGGTTTCAGGTTTCAGGTTTCAGGTTTCAGGTTTCAGGTTTCAGGTTTTAGGTTTCAGGTTTCAGGTTTCAGGTTTCAGGTTTCAGGTTTCAGGTTTCAGGTTTCAGGTTTCAGGTTTCAGGTTTCAGCACATAAAAAAAATCCATTTGTAAATACAAATGGATTTTTTTTATGTGTGGTTGTCTTAGGCACAACGTTCCAACAACCTGAAACTATAAAAACCTGAAACCTGAAACTATTCTTTCACCCCCCTAAAATATGCAATTGCACCTGTTGACCATAAAGTTACTAAAATCAATACTGGTTGAAAAAACAGGCGTATCAATCGGGATTGATCTGTATCGAGGCCAAAAGCACTGGTGCCATTTAAATATTGGGCGATATTGCCGGGAAAAACCAGCACATAAAATAAGGCGAGCGCAATTCCAACCTGTACTTTATAACGGGTTAAAAATATCATGGCCAAACCAAGTGCTATTTCTACAATTCCGGAAAGTATCACCACAAGATCTTTATCAAGCGGAACCCAGTCAGGAACCTGCGCCTGAAAATCGTCTCTTTGAAAAGTAAAATGACCAATGGCTGCAGTAATCATAAAAATCCCCAACAGTATTCTAAAGAAATTTTGAGTTTTAGTGGTTTTAATATTTTCCATATCCGGTAAAAATTTGCTTTAAATTTTAAATTTGATCCCTTGTTAAAAAAGAATCTTCCCATCAAATTTACAACAATAAACAGGAAAATCTTTTCACAGTTTTTACAGAATCATTATGTAATACCCATACCGTGCACCTTTAAAAAAAACCTTTGTATATTTGCCGCTTTGAAACTTGAACCTCCAAAAAATCCCCAAAAACCGATATGATACGAGAACATTATATTCCCTTTAACAAGGAATTCTTACTCGAACAACAACTCAATGCTTTTGCCGAAGATTCAAAAAAAGTCGATGACTTTAAAAAGCTATTTGATATCATTGAGCATTATTTTCATTACGAAGCTTTTAACCTTAACCGAAGCCTAAAGCAAAATTATGCTTTATTCGATCCCGATTTAAGCGAAAAAGAACGTAAAAGTTTTATAGGGAAAAGTGATTTTTCGGTTTTCAAAAAAACGTTGCTTACGGTTTTAGAACAAGGCAATTATTCCCGTATTGATCAGGAAACTTTAGACAAAGCTTTCAACGAATCTGATTTAATAGGCTTAGATCTTTCGATTGATTTTAATGCTTTCAAAGACTATGAATTGTATGTCCGCGGTCAACACAAGGCCAAAGAAAAGGTCAAAAAATATATTTTCTGGAAAAAAGAAATTGAGATCGAATACTACGATCGTGTTCTGATTTATCTGCATTACAGCGATCCTGATTACATTAAAGAAAACAAAGTCAAACTGGGAAAAATGCCAATAGAACCCGGATCTGTGGCCTTAAAAATCTTTAAACGTGTTCCTAAAAACGATATCGAAACAATATTTCCAAATGCAATTCCCAGAATGTCTACCAAAGACAAACTGTTCTTTTGGGTTCCGGGTATTGGCGGCGGAATCTCATTATTAAGCACCACCGTAATCCCGGCCTTAATTGGCATGTATGCGGCGTATCAATCCGGCGAGACCATCAATTTATTAAACAGTAAAGCTTCACTAAATCAGGGTTTAATTGCACTTGGAATATTGTCATTGTACTTGTTTCGTCAATACAGCAACTTTGTCAATAAAAAAATAAAATACTCCAAAATACTCTCGGACAGTTTGTATTTTAAAAATCTCGGAAACAATAGCGGTGCTTTTTATTCGCTCTTAAACTCATCTGAAGAAGAAGTGCTTAAAGAAACGATTCTGGCGTATACCTTTTTATACAAAAGCCAAAATCCGTTGACGGCAGACGAACTCGATGCCCAAATAGAATCCTGGTTTGCCACAAAACTGCATACCGATCTTGATTTTGATGTTCAGGACGCCCTGCTGAAATTGAAAAATATTGGTCTGGGCATAGAAACCAACGGAAAATGGGAAGTTGTCCCCTTAGAACAATCACTCGTTACAATTGATGAATTGTGGGATAATGTATTTGAATATAATCAGAAGTAAGTTTTTAAGTTAATTCAAATCTTGTCTTATCGTAATACTTTTATACCCTGAAAAGTATTTTTATTTTTCTAATTCTTTTTAATTTTCACTAAATTTAAAAAATTATGGAAATCGTAAAAATACCTAAAAAATTACGCGATGTTTTTGATGTTTTAAGAAGTGGACAAATTGAGCAGGGTTTGGAACAACTTTCGAAAATTAAAGACTTTGAGCCTCAAAAAAATATAGCGAAAGCAGAAATAAGTTATTTCAAAAGCAACTACGAAGATGCGATGACAAATGACGAAAATGCGCTGCCTTTTGATGAGCAGTGGTATGCGGGAAATGTTTTATTTGAACATTTTTTCGCTTACACAAGTGCAGCAATGAGCACCAATAATACGATAAGAGCGGAGAAATTCTATAGTAACTATTTAACAGAAAAAGAAAAACAAGGATTACCTGAACATAGAATCAATGTTTACAGACATCAGGTAAATCAACATTTGGCTAAACTTAAAGGTGAAAAGAATTTAAAGATCGACAAAAACCTCCTTAAAGTCATTAATGAAGGAAAACCGATATCAGACTTTATTGCTCAGTTAAAAGAATACAGACCTAAATTAACTTATGAAAGTTCTCAGGCGGCCGAATATTTATTATACTTTATGCTTGAAAAAGGAAATACAGACGAGAGCTTAGCATACTACGAAAAATATGCTGAAAACTTAATTAATCAAGATCATCATATTAATGCCTCCCGACTCTTCGTCCTGAAAGGTGAAAATGAAAAAGCAAAAAAAGCAATTCTTAATTATGTAAAAAAATGGTATCCTGTTGAACACATACAAGTTACACCAATACAAATTTTTCAATTTGAAGATTTATACCCAATTCTAACAAAAGAATTTAAAAACGAAATATTGGAAACTCCAAAAGCTCAGCAATAAGAGTTAATCAATAGAAAACATCTTTCATGAAAAACGATATAGCAGCAGAAAACATAAATAAAGGAGATGTATTTTTTGTACTAATAAACAAGAAATATTTTTTCATGCAAATCATTCATATTGCAGAAAACGTACCGCCTCCATACGATATTGAGTATAAATTTGGTTACTTTATTGTTGTTTTTGATAAAACCTTTACAGTACTACCCAATTCAATAGAAGAATTGGATTTACAGAAAGTATATCTGCCAAAATACATCTGGAAGAAAACCACACTTTACGCCAGTATTTGGAATAAAGAACCAAATATCCAGTTTGATAAAAATTTGATGCACTACGACTATAAAGATAAATTCAAACTTACATTTTTTGCGAATACAGAAGTAAGTGAAGAATTTATTCCCAAATTAGCGTATCAGTTCAGTATGCCTGCAGAGAGCATAGACAATAGTGACGGAATACAAATATCTCATACTCCACTATCGATTCAAACGATAATTTGGGCGCTACTCGAAGATGAAAAAAAGAAATCACAAAAAAGAAAATGGATCACTCCAATTTATTTTCAGGAATGGATTGAATATGCAGATGCAGACTGTATTTTAAAAACAGAAAAAGCATTAACCAATTTTGATACAATCACGGAAGAAAAACGGGTAAAAAAAGAATTAAAAAAGGCAATTACTTCTATAAACAAAATAGAAGAAAAATTCAATTTCATTACCACTATCGAAGCCGAAAATATTTATGACAAACTTGTTGAAATCGCAATTCGCAAAGGTCTCTCAGAAAATGAGGCAATCGAAATAATTGAAACCGAACGAGAATGGTAAAAAAAAGACATTTATTAAGAAAAGAATGGGCTTCATTGAGAACTGAAATAGCTCAAATTACAGAAAGTAAAAACATACCGGAAACGGAATTTAGACCTTTGTCTATTTATGATAAGTGGGACAAAATAGAAGAAAAAATATATCGCTCTTTTTGTACCTCAGGATATAGCAGTAAAAAAAAACGTTGGTTGTGGATTTTTTTCAAACTGGACACCTTTTCCCTTTCAAATTTACCGGAACGTCCTGAAAACTATTTAGACAAACTTATTGACGAATCGGAAACAGTTTGGTACATCGTAAATGAGACTATAAATGAAGCAAATAAATTTTGGTTCTATGAGGGAAAAATAAAGACCATTCAGATGATTATTAATGAAAGTTGGTTTGATGAACTTTATTTAGTTTCAAAAAAATATGAATGGTTAATTTGTATCAATCATCACGACTCGTTGATAGCAACAGGAGAAAAAATGACAACAAAATTGAAACTAATGGAAATTAAAAATCAATAACTCCTCTTTTTCAATAGAGCAAACAGAATAAAATTTTAATTTGATTACTACCAGCGAAGTTGAAAACCTTATAAGAAACTAAAAGAAAATGGCAGATTACTTCTTCCCTGCTTTTAAACTTAATTTAATTACTTTCAATGAGAAAAAAAGCAAAAAATAGTACTAACAATTACTTTAGTTTCAAATTGTATAGTGCTTTAATCGCTTTTATTATCAGTTTAAGCACTTTACTATTTGACTATTACCTGTTTTTTAAAACAACTTTCTTTTTCGGGTTAGCACTTGGAACCTGGTTCTTTATTGATTATAAAATGTTGCAGGTCAATAAATACTACAATTGCTGTCTTCTTATATCAGTTGTTTTTTCCAGTTATTGCATCTTTATAGCGTAATATTTTGCAAGCTTTAGCTTAAACCTTGTGCTCTTGGGCACTTTTCATCCTGTATCATTTTTAATAATTCAGAAACCTTTACGGATTATTTTTATAAAACTCGCTCAACGGGAACCGGTTATTGACAGACCCATTCCTTCATTACCGGATGGTATCTATACAATCTTACTTTTCTTTGCCTTTACCATTTTACCTTTTATAGTAATGGACTATATAAATTCAAAAATGTAATATCACAGACCTTATACTGTCTTATAAAATAATAAATGGTAAGATAAGGTTTTGAGTAGCAGAAGTAGGTTTTATAACTGTTTTCTAAATCAGAACAGTCATTACAATTAGCGCTATAAATGAAGCAAATGCCGTAAATAGAATAAAGGAGCCAAAAATTAAAGCTAGCCTTTCTTTTCTTTTTCCGGCATAACCATTCGTTTTATAATAATCATAACGCTCAATTTTTCTTCTCGTCCTACTGGTCTGAACTTCCCTGTTTTCCGGAAATATATAAACGAGCATTGGTAATTCCTTTTTTATTTCTCCTGACTTCATAACCTGTTATTTAAAGATTATTTTAAAGCTTCAAAATTAAAAAAGACGAACCCATTTGATGGCCCCAAGAAGTTATAAGAATATTAAAATAGGACATACTCTCTATTTTGAGGATATTTGCTAAAAAACACAACAAGAGTTTCTCCGTTCGGGCAGGAAATCATATTTACATTTTGATCGATCAACCGAAAAGAAATTTCATTAGATTTACGCAACTAACCTTAAAACCAAAACAATGAGAACATTAGAGCAATGGTTTGCAGAATATGCTGTAAGTCATCAAAACCCAAAAAACAAAGCGATACACTATATTTGTGTTCCGGCGATTTACTTTTCAATAGTAGGTTTATTAATGAGTATTCCGAGTGGTTTTATTGCCAATACTTTAAAACTAAATGCGCCTATTATCGAAAACTGGGCATTTATCGTTTTGCTTTTTGTCCTATTATTCTACATTCGATTATCCGTTGCTATGGCTGCTAAAATTGCGGTTTTCTCTGCGATTTGCCTTGTTGTCAATTATTATATTTCTCAGGTATTTCCGTTGTGGATATTTTCTATTGGTGTGTTTGTAATCGCCTGGATCGGACAATTCTACGGACATAATATCGAAGGCAAAAAACCTTCGTTCTTAAAAGATCTTCAGTTTTTATTAATTGGCCCGGCGTGGGTTGTCGAGAATTTATTTTCGAAGAAATCAAATTAAATTATATGTTTCGTTTTTTAGAAAAAAATGGAGCCTCTTATCCTTTTTTTGGAATTAAGCGGTACCCGGGCAAACATTAATACTATCGTAAATGAATACCAAGCTAACAAAATTATCACTGCTTTTAGTCCTGTTTTCTGCTATGGGATGTACTCCAAAAAAAACAGAAAAAACAGTCCGTATACCTGAAAAGACAATTGTAAAAAAAGTAAGTGTACAACCGGAAGTTAAACCTGAAATAAAAACCGAAAATCTTATCATCGAAAGTTTTTCAGACAGTACTCAAATTGGAACTAAAGGAAATTTTAAAGTTACTGTCGATCAGCTTAGAAATAATGACAGCACATATGTTGTAGTTCATTTGTTTGAAAAAAGAAAAAACAAATGGTCTTCAAAACAAAAACTTGAATATCTGAAAGATGGTATAACGAATATTGACCCTAAGCTTGAAGATTTCAATAATGATGGTTTTAAAGACCTTACATTTCAATCCTCTGTTGCTGCAAGAGGAGCAAACGAGATTAGGAAACTCTTGGTTTTTGATCCAGTGAAAAAGCAATTTATTTTGATGAAAAACGCTGAGAATTATCCAAATTTACAATACAATAAACTTTTAAATTGTGTCGATGCCTGGATGGTGTATGGCGGGAGTTCAACGGTATTTTTAAAAATAGAAAAAGACAGTTTACGAGAGTTTGCCGGTGTCTCACTAGATGATAACCAAAGAGAAATTTATGTGGTAGATAAAAAGGGCAACCATAAAACCATTAAGAAAGAAACTGTGCCTGACTTAGCAGTTTATATCCGATACAAAAATTACCATCCTTTAATTGAAAACAGCCATTCTGACTAAATATAAAATAATCTTATTTTAAATAACAGTATTCTTTCATGAAAGCAGATAAAACCAGTAGAACAGCCCAATATATGGCTTTATTCCGGGCGTTAGAAACACGATTACAGGCAAAAGACCGTTTGTTTTCAGATCCTTATGCCATTCATTTTCTGGATCAAAAATTAAGGCTGGCCACTCGCCTTTCTAAATACGCCGTGGTGAGAAAGTACCTTGAAAATACGATACAAAAAAAAGTTCCCGGTGCTTTTTCTTCTGGAATCGCCCGAACAAAATATATTGATGATTTGCTTCAGAATGCCATTTTAAATGGTGTAAAACAAGTTATTATTTTAGGTGCAGGATTTGATACGAGGGCACTGCGTCTTGACTTTATAAAATCTGTTCCGGTTATAGAAATTGACCATCCAAATACTTCAAATTTTAAAATTCAAACCTATAAAAATCGTCTGGGGAAAATTCCGGAAAACATTCAATTTCTTCAAATCGATTTCAACAAACAGGATCTTGACCAATTGGCAGCACAACATCAAATCGATTTTAGTCAGCCTGCAGCTGTAATCTGGGAAGGTGTAACCAACTATCTGACCTCAGCCGCCATCAAAAGTACTTTTAGCTTTATTTCAAAATTTGCCAAGGGCTCGCATGTCATATTTACGTACGTACATAAGGACATTCTGGAAAACCCGAAATCATTTTTAGGTGGCGAAAAATTATTAAAAGACCTTAATAAACTTGAAGAGCAATGGACATTTGGTTTTATACCAGCCGAATTACCGGATTATCTCAATCAATTTGATATTCAATTAACCGAAGATTCAGGGGCAAACGAATACCGCAAAAAATATGTCCCCGGCAGAACCGAAAACGGTTACGAGTTTTACAGAACAGCCCTTGGAATAAAACAATAACGTCTTACCTTTATGTATTGTTAATCAATAGTATCCCATATGAAGACAGCTGTAAACAATGAAATTAAACCCGAGGGTTACGATATTTTTACTTACAGAAGAATCAGACGGGCTATTGGCTATTTAGGCATTAGCCTGCCCATACTTTTAGTGGGCTTGTCTTTGATCCCTTTTTTCGAAACTCCTGTTCAGTTTTCTATCAGTGATTATTATTATACCAATCTCAGGGAAATTTTCACCGGGACTTTGTGCGCGGTAGGTTTATTTTTAATTTGCTATAAAGGCTATAGAAATAATTCGATCCTAAAGAATGATAATATACTAACAAATATTGCCGGAATTATGGCTATGGGCGTAGCTTTGATTCCCACAAATCCGGATGATTTTAAAGCTAAGATCTATACCCTGATTCCTTCTCCCGAAAAATGGCTCGGATATCTTCATTATGGTTTTGCCGCACTCTTTTTCCTGATATTGGCTTTACTGGCCATTAATGTTTTTACCATTGGTCAGGAAAACAAAACGGGGATTACCAAAAGTATGCTAAACGAGAATAATATTTACAGAGTTTGCGGCTATTCTATTTTAGTTTTCATTGTCACGGTTCCCGTTGCTGCACAATTAAAATGGTTTACCTATTCGACTGTGGTTTTTGAATCGCTTTCGCTTTTTGCTTTCGGAATTGCCTGGCTGATAAAAGGCCGCGCTTTAGGAGATCAGGGCAAAATTGGACAAAAATTGTATCAGGAAAACAATCCTGTCGATACCGAAACAATATTGGAGGAATAACTACTCTTTTTTGACCTCGTTCCACAATAGAATTTACTTCTTTTTTTCGTTTTTACGAAACCCGGTAATTGCTTCAAAAACAAAATAAACCTTATTCTGTTAGTTTTATGGCTTTTAGAGGACTCTGTCTTTTCTTTTTCATTTTACTTTTGCTACAATTTTGCAGGTTGATTGTTTATAAACTATTTAGACACAAACAGCAATACCTGGCTCTTTGCGATGAATATGCTCCCAGAGGGTAAAACATTATTTACCTTTTTTTTTAACTATCCCAGTTTACATAAATCCTGGTAAATGTATTTTCAAAATATGAAATTGATACACGCCACATATAGTACATTAAACCAAAACTACATACTAATAAAATGAAAAACTTTAAAGCAATAATCCTGACAATTGCAAGTTTACTAACCCTGGCAAGCTGTTTTCTTGACAGACCTAAAGGATTTTATATTGACAACCCTACCCAAAAAACAATACAAGTGGTAATAGACGATACTATAAAATATGAAGTTAAACCCAAAGAGTACAAATTTGCTCTTGCTTTACCAAAAGGTGATCATACTGTTCAAACCGATGGAGGAACTAAAAAGTCATTTACAATAAGATCCGATTATAACCAATATAATTATTTACTGAATGCTACCGGTGCTACATATATAGAGGTAACTGAATATTATTCGATAGATAAACCAGATGAATTGATGGACAGGATACACGATTCAATGGCAAGATCAATAACTGTGGACAATAGCATTTACTATGGCATATTTAGGATAAAAGATGCTGTATTTATTGAGAATTCATGGGAACATAGTGTGGTTGGGAAATTTCCCGAGACAATAGAAATCCACCCTGAAACAAAAAGCAGAGGCAGTTCTAAATTATTTCGACTTGACGATTTTAAAAAAGAATATAAAAATTACAAAATAACGGAAGAAGAAATGAAAGAAATAGAAAAAATGAAAGCAAATCAACAGTTATTAAAGTATTGATTTATTTCAAAAACATAATTATTAACTCAACTTATCTCATCATAATGCAAACTTTACCTTTTAGTATTTATACCAATAAAAAAGGAGCCCGTTCAAAAAGAAACCTTTATATCATTCTGACTTTTGCCTGTATTTGGGCTTTTTGGTATGCCAGTGGGCATTTTTTCACACAAGATTATTATTACCCAAAAGCAGTAATTCTTCTACCAGTCTGTATCCCGTTTATTATAGGTGGTATAATAGGAGAAACTAAAAATATAAAGAATAACAATCCTCTCTTAACCCTTTCAGAACAAGGCATAAAATTTTTTGTTAATCCCTATTCTGAAATTGGATTGGTGCCCTGGAGTGACATTACAGGTTGCAAAGAAATAAAAATTCTAAACAGTTATTTTTTAACCATTTTAGCAAAAGAGCATGCGTTTTATATCAACAAAATAACCAATAGCAGGGTACGTAAAAAAGTTTTAAAATTTAGTGATAGCAACAACAATGCATTATTTAACATCGAAATAGCAATGATGGATTGTGACATCACAATGCTTAGGAAAACAATTTATCAGATGATCGAAACAACACAGGAAAAAAATTAATAACCATCAAATTATGTATGACACAAAATCTAAAGCACTATTAATAACGACAATTCTGGCTTTAATTTGCAACATCACAGTCGCACAAAAGAAAACAACAACATCAAAAACAACAACCAAAAATACTGCTTCAAGTAGTAATGCTATTACAGACCAGCAGGCTTATGCCATTATTAAATACAGTAATGCCGTGATTGATTTGCATAATAGTTATGTAAATGCTTTAAAATCACATCAAAGTACACTAGACAATTATGCTGATCAAAATGTAGCAAAACTAAAACGCAATCCCAACATACAGCCTTTTTACATTGGTTGTGACAGAAACTCTCTTCCGCCTGAAAATGATAAAGCCAACAGAACTACTCTTAAAAATATTCCCGCAATTCCTGAAAAACAGAATTTACAGCACCTAAGTACAAAGGCACTTTTGCATTACGATAAAACAAATGCTTTTTGCGCTGAGATCAGTAATTATTTTTCTAAAGCAGCATACAAAAATGACACAAAATTTTCTCAGTATACAGTCCTGAAAGACAGTATGCAATCGAACATTAAACAATGTCGCCTGTATTGGAATGAGTTCGCTCAAATAGCCTCAAATGCAGGAGACAGGGCCGAACTGGTTTTACTGAAAAAGAATAAACTTGCCGCTTACATTATTCCAATGAAAGAAAGTTTAAATGGTTTACAACAAGTAAGTACGATGCTAAATGATGAAAACGCAGATCTGGAAAGCATAAACACAAAATTAGCCACTGTACAAGCCCTTATCACTCAAAAAATAAATGATAAGAATATAGATTTTTCTAAACTTAGTGATATCTATTATAAAGAAGTATATACTAAGTTCTTCAGGGAATGCAATACCACGGGTACAACATTGCAAACTGTGATTGACAAAATAAAAACAAAAGCGTCTCAACAAAATATAAGCAGCACTTATTCCGTTGTAAGCACCTCTTATAACAACGCTGTTCAGGAATACAATACTTTTATTAAACAATAATAACATTATAGTTTTTAGTACACATCTTTTCCTGTACTGAACTGACCACCATAACAACAAAAGAAATATTTTACGCATGAAAAAGAATAAAAAATCAACCTCAGCATTCTTTCTATTAGTAGCTACACTATTTTTAGTAACAGGCTGCACCCCTGAATCTCCTGAAAAAATATTTGAAAAAACGGTACTCAATACTAATATGCTAACCAAATTTGGAAGCATGGACATTCATCATCTGCTAAAAGAAACCCCAGAGGTTTACGATGCCTCTCAAAAGAAAATGGTGCCATCGTCGTATGAAGATTATTTTAAATTTAAAATCAGCTATCTCGAACAGGCTGAAGAATCTATCAAAAAAATAAAATTAAATGAGGACAACAAAGAGATTGTTACAGCTTCTCTTGGCCTGTTTGCCTATGTGATCCCCAGAGAAAAAGAAGGTTACATACAAATTGCCAAATTAAAAGATCAAAAAGCTTCTGAAGATGTTATTACTAATGCCATTATTGCTTTTGATGCAGCACACAGTAAAGAGGCTAACGAAAAATTTGAAACACTTATTACAATTGCAAAAGCGTATGCACAGAAACATAATTTAGACGCCAAATTCTTTTAAAAAATTATTCTATACTCAGCTTACACATTTTTAATAATATAATTTAATAACATGAAAATATCTTTTTATTGCCTGATCTTTTGCTTCTTTTTTTCGGTAACCTCATTTGCACAAAATAAAATAGAAATGACACTAAAATCATCATCGGGTGAAACAGTTAAATATAAAGTTGACTCCTTTTACTACACTATATACGATAGAGACAGTACAACAGTTGCCCAATTTTATGTATACTTAAAAAGAAGGCCGGATAAATTTATTTTTCAATGGAGATCTAAGCGCTCTAATTTAATGGATGGTACCGTAAAATTACAAAATGCCACTACAGGAAAAACAGAGCAGGTTTTTGATTTTAAATCTGCATCACTTACTTCTTTGACAGATACCTTAGAGAATGGCAATTCAACGCTTAATATTGAAGTAAAAAAACTTATCATTGATGATGTAAACATTACATTAGAATAGCAATCACAGGGTGTTTACTATCCAGAAGTTTTTCTTAAAAAAATTGATCTTCAGTCCATACAGGAACAATATCCTTAGCAGGCAAAGGATATGAGATGGCTGGAAACAGCTCCTGAAAAACAACCTCAGAAAGTCAGATTCAATTATGATATGACACTTCAGCCTGAAACGGCTTAGTTTGCCACTGTGTTTAAGTTTCTTCGTTACTGCTACTTCAGGTAAAAACATTTCATATCTTAGCTGCGCAGAAGGACAAACTTGTGGCATAAAATTCAACCCTTTTCGTTTTAGAGAAGCTTTATTATTGTTGAAATAGCCAGCATTTATCAAATCAGGATATGAAAACACAACTGGATGAAATTATAAAACAGGTTTATACTAAAAACAATAAAAATCTATTCACGTTTTTAACCGGAGCCGGAATTTCGGCCGATAGTGGCATACCTACTTACAGAGGAACAGATGGTATCTGGGTCAAAGGAACTAAATTTCATAAACCGGAAGAATTTGGGACTTTTAAATATTTTAAAGAAAATCCCGAAGAGGTCTGGCAATATACTCTTTTTAGAAAAAAGATGTTCGAAAATGCAGAACCCAATCAAAGCCATCGTGAAATAGTTGAAATTGAGAATCTTTTGCAGGATAAATTTCATTTAATCACTCAAAATATCGACAACCTCCACAGACGTGCCGGAACAAAAAGAATCTATGAGATACATGGCAATAACAGAGAAATTAAATGTGCTGATGGTTGTAAGGAAATAGCATATCTTCCTGTTGAAATTCAGGGAAAAGATATAAACGAAGACTTGTCTGAAAGAGATATTGAATTGTTAAAATGCAAAGAATGCGGAGGTTGGATGAGACCGAATATTTTGTGGTTTGATGAACGTTATGATGAGAAAACAAATAAAAAGTTCAGTTCTTTAAAAATAGCTAAAAATTCAGGTATCCTTTTTATTGTGGGAACGTCAGGAGCGACCAATTTGCCCATGGCAATTGCCGAGACAACTTTAAAATACGGCGGAACTATTGTGGACATTAATACCGAAGACAATTTGTTTACAACCTTAATCAAAGACAAGAAAAATAAAATTAGTATTCGGGAGACTTCAACTACAGCTTTAAAAGAAATAAAAGAAATACTAAACGAAAATTTAAAAAAACATACACTTTAAAGTGTGCTTTTAGCTCCTTTAATAATCAGCAACGAAAATGGGATATTGGTGTACATTACATTTATTTGACGATAAAAAATTTTATAAAGAAGTGGTTCCGCAGCTAAAAGGAGAAACCGGTGATTTGACTGAAGCCTGTCGGGAATTTTTAAAACATTACTATCTTGGAGGTATTTCCCA
This sequence comes from Flavobacterium sp. FlaQc-48, assembly GCF_044007335.1. Taxonomy (NCBI): domain Bacteria; kingdom Pseudomonadati; phylum Bacteroidota; class Flavobacteriia; order Flavobacteriales; family Flavobacteriaceae; genus Flavobacterium; species Flavobacterium sp. FlaQc-48. The sequence goes on from NZ_JBIPCR010000008.1 coordinate 202,259, forward strand.
TTTATCTTCTGAAAAAATCAATAGCCTTATTGAATACAACATTGAAAAAATTATTTCGATTTCTAACGGATTAGACGAAACTTTTAAAATACACCATAAATTTCATAAAGGTACTAACAATGATCATCAAAATCTTTTTTTGGCTAGTTTAGAAGGCCACTATGAGTTTAGTGAATTTTTGGAGTACTATTTGTTTAAGACCTGCGCTGACTTCTTTCCCTATTTAATACTGGGTAAAGGTGGCGTATCCCGAAATTTTAATATCCCGATAAAAACACTTTGCTATCCTATTGTTCAAGAACTTGACCATTGGAATGATTTTTTGTCTAACGATAGAATGGGAATTACAAACTGGATAACAAATGAAGATGTTGAACTGCTGTATCTTGACAAAGAAAATTTACATTTTGAAGACAATCAACGTGCAGAAGGTTTCTTAAACTTACTGGATGTTGCCTATTATAATAAACTTGGTTTTATTGTAGGTGTAGATATGAGAGATAATCAATTGAAATTACTGGCAGAAAACAAATTAGTACATCATGCTTTTTGGAAGGAACAGCACAGGCAGAATTTAGTATTCGACAGCAGTATATAAGAAGAACAAAAGACCTGTTTCATTGCGAAACAGATCTTTTGATTTCTACACCTGAACGGTCAAAATTTGAAATTTGAAATTGTTTTTTTTAAGCATAAAATGTACTGTACCCTTAATTAATTCCAGCCGCCACCAAGGGCGCGATATAAATTGACAACGGCATGCAGTTTTTGGCTTTGATCATCAATTCCTTTCAATTGGGCATTTAACAAATTTTGTTCGGCGGTTAATACATCTGTATAATTTGTTGTAGCATTGTTCAATAATTCTTTATTAAATGCTACAGCTTTCAATAAAGCTTCCAGTTGCTTTTTCCTTTTTTCTTCTTTTAATGTAGCATTATCATATTTAGACAATGCATTCGAAACTTCCTCACTTGCTTTTAACATGGAAAGCTCAAAATTAAGCAGTGCCTCTTTTTGTAAAGACAATGCTGTAGTGAGTCTTGCCTTATTGATGCCTTTATTAAAAACAGGCTGCGTTAAACCTCCCGCTATATTGGCAAAAAGCCCTCCGTTTGTAAACCAGTCTTTTAATCCAAAACTGGAAAAACCGGCTGCTCCGTTAATAGTAAGGGCGGGATAAAAATAAGCCCTTGCTACGTTGCTTTCTTCAAATGCAGTTCTGAAATTATATTCGGCTTGTTCCACATCTGGTCTGTTTGCCAAAAGTTGCATCGGAACTCCTATTTTAAGATCATAGATAAGCTTTTGCTGTTCCAGAGTACTACGTTCAATTCTGGTTGGAGATTTTGCCAAAAGTACGCATAAAACATGCTCTGTTTCGGTTATCCTTTGTTCGATATCCGGAATGGCTAATTGAGCTTCATAAAAGTTGGCTTCACTCTGTACCACCGCTACTCCGTTGATAATAGAGTTTTCAAAAAGAACTTTAATCGTTTCAGCCTCGGTTTCTCTGTTCTTCGCTGTTTTTTTAAGAACTTCTAACTGTTCATCAAGTACAAGCAACTCATAATACGAATGGGCAATATTGGCAATCAGTTGGGTTTGGACCGCGCGTTTTGCAGCATCAGTAGCTAATAGATTGGCTACAGCACTTTTTTTGGCGCTTTTTAATTTACCCCAAACATCTATTTCCCATCCTGCAACAACCCCTAAATCATATTGCGTAGACCGGTCAAAAAGTCCAAATCCCTGCGGAAAAGAAAGTCTGGATTCTTTTACTGAAACATTTCCGTCTATTGAAGGCAAAAAAGCTGCTTTTTTGAGCTTAAGCTGGGCTGTAGCCTGGTTAATACGTTCGACGGCAATCTTTAAATCCAGATTTGCAGCCAATCCGTCAGAAATAAGTTTTTGCAATGCAGCATCAGGAAATATCTCCGGCCACTTCATGTTTGCCATATTTGTTGTATCCTTATTTTCAGCCTTACGATAATTTACTGTAATTGCAGGTTTAGCATAGGGTTTGGTGATTTTACACGAACTCCAGATACTGGCAGCAATCAGCAAAATGACTGTTATTTTATAGTTGTATTGGTTCATTCTAATATATTTTTAAATACCCCATTGGGGTTTGTTTTTTTATTTGGCTAAAAATTAACCACAAGCTCACAAAGTTTATTTAAGCTGAAAATTTCAGCCAAAGTCCGCAAAGCTGTTTCTTTGTATCTGTCAACTTTCCTAATCCAATATTCTTGGCTCATGAACAGGTTCTTTGACTCCTCCTACTTTTTCCTGTAAAGACTGAAAAATGATAAACAATACCGGAATTACGAAAACACCGAATAATGTACCAATCAACATTCCGCCAACAGCAGCTGTACCAATTGATCTGTTACTTAAAGCTCCTGCCCCTGTAGCAATCATTAACGGGATTAACCCAAAGATAAAGGCAAAAGAAGTCATTAAAATTGGCCTCAATCTGGCTTTTGCCCCAAAAATAGCCGACTGCACAAGGCTTCTTCCGCTTAAGCGATGCAATAATGCAAACTCTACAATAAGAATTGCATTTTTTGCCAAAAGACCAATTAGCATGATCAGACTGATCTGAAGAAAAATATTATTGTCGACCCCAAAAAGATTCGCAAATATAAAAGCACCCGCAAGTCCTATTGGCAAGGATAATAATACCGAAAAAGGCAAAATATAACTCTTGTACTGCGCACTTAACAAGAAGTAAATAAAGAGTAAACAAAGACCGAAGATTAAAGTAGTCTGACTTCCACTCGAAAGTTCTTCTTTGGTCAAACCTGAAAATTGATAGGCATAACCTCTTTCTAATGTTTGTGCTGCAACTTCCTCAATGGCTTTAATGGCATCTCCGGAACTGTACCCGGGATTTGGTGAACCTGTAACGGTAGTTGATGTAAATAAATTAAAACGGTTTATAAATTCAGGCCCATATGTTTTTTTTAAGGTTACAAATTCCGAAATGGGCGCCATTACACCCTGACTGGTTCTGACAAAAACTTTATTGATATCGCTTTCTTTGGCCCTGTAATTGGGAGGTGATTGTAACATTACCCTGTATTGTTTTCCAAATTTATTGATATCAGAAGCATAGATTCCTCCAAAATATCCCTGAAGTGTATTTAATACCGTATTTACAGATACTCCCGCATCTTTACATTTCGCCACATTTACATTGACTTCCATTTCCGGAAAACCAATATTAAACGGACTTGTAGCATACATAATTTCAGGTCGCTGGTTTATTGCCGCCATAAATTTTCCGATATTCTTATCAAAATTCTGATAACTTCCTCCTGTTTTATCCTGCAATTGTACTTCGAATCCGTTGCTGTTTCCAAATCCCTGTAAGGTTGGCGCTGCAAAGAAAATAATGCTGGCCCCTTTTATGTGGGCTGTTTTGGCAAACAACTGACTCACAATCGAATTCACATCCTGAGTTTTGCCCTTTCTCTCATTCCATGGTTTTAGTCTTATAAACAAAGCGCCGTAAGAACCTCCGGATCCGTGAATTAAATCCATTCCAGAGAGTGTTGAAGAAAGTTCTACCTCCGGAATATTTCTGGCAATACTGTCTATTTCTTTAGTAATTTCCTGAGTACGTTCCAGCGTAGAAGCCGGTGGCAAAACGACATTCCCAAAAATAGCCCCGCCATCATCGTTTGGTACAAAACCTGTAGGCGTCGTTTTTATCAAAGTATAAAACACCAGTCCGAATACTGCAATTGCAACTAAAGAAATCCATTTTCTGCGAATCAAAAATCGAACTCCGCCAACATATTTTGTAGTAACGGCATCAAAAGCAGCATTAAATCCAGCATAGAATCTTGGTAAAAATCCTTTGGCCTGACCTGATTTTTCAGAGTCGTGCGGTTTTAATAAAATAGCACAAAGTGCAGGACTTAAAGTCAGGGCATTAATGGCCGAAATTAAAATGGCTACCGCCAAGGTCAAACCAAATTGTTTGTAAAATACTCCCGCCGAACCTGTAATAAAGGTTACCGGAATAAATACCGCGGACATAATTAAGGTAATCGATATAATGGCACCGCTAATCTCACTCATAGCATGAATAGTGGCTTTCTTTGCCGATTTTGCTCCCTGATCCAGTTTTGCATGAACCGCTTCGACAACAACAATGGCATCATCTACCACAATACCAATCGCCAAAACCAAAGCAAAAAGGGTTAGCAAATTAATGGTAAAGCCAAATAACTTCAGAAAAAAGAATGTCCCGATAATGGATACAGGAACGGCAATCGCCGGAATTAAAGTGGATCTGAAATCCTGCAAAAAGATAAAAACTACAATAAAAACCAGAATAAAAGCTTCAATAATGGTAGAGATTACCTTTTCGATAGAAGCATCCAGAAAGTCATTCGCATTTAAGAACGTATGATACTCCAGTCCCGGAGGAAAATCTTTGGACGCTTTTTTTAGAATATCCTCACAGGCGATAATCAGTTCTCTGGCGTTTGATCCGGAAATCTGGCTTATTGCCCCACCCGAAGAAATTTTCCCCTGTGTAATCAGTGAAGTCGTATAATCTAAAGCTCCAAACTCAATATCTGCCACATCTTTTAATCGCAATAAGCTGCCTTGTTTTCCACTTCTCAGTATCATGTTTTCAAATTCTGCCGGGTTTTCAAGTCTTCCTGTAAATTTTAAGGCATATTGAACAGATTCTGTACTGTTCTCGCCAAGCTTTCCAGGTGCAGCTTCAATATTTTGTTCCTGCAATGCTGCAATAATATCGTCCGGAACTAATCCCTGATTTGCCATCGCATCAGGTTTTAGCCAGATACGCATGGAGTACTCCTGAGTTCCGTAAATTTCTGTTGCTCCTACTCCCTCAACACGTTTCATCTCAGGCATTATATTTATTCGCAGATAATTATCAAGGAATTTTTGATCGTATTTTCCATCTTTACTGTACAACAAAAAGCTGAACGCTGTACTGCTCAATTGTTTGCTTGTTGTAATCCCTGATTTAATAACCTCATTTGGTAATAAGCTAGTAGCTTTGGCCACCCTGTTCTGAACATTTACGGCCGCCATATCTGGATTTGTTCCCTGTTTAAAAAATATGGTAATTGTCGCACTACCATTATTACTGGCAGTAGAAGTCATATACGTCATATTCTCGACTCCGTTTATTTGTTCTTCCAGTGGCACAATAACACTTTTCATGACCACATCGGCACTGGCTCCCTGATAAGAAGCGGTTACAGCCACCGTTGGCGGTGCAATTTCGGGGTATTGTGATATGGGCAATGAAGCTAATCCCAGCAATCCCAAAATCACGATTATGATCGATATTACAGTAGATAATACCGGATTTTCTATAAATTTTCTAAACATGATTTTTATATTTTTGATGAAGAAACTATTGGTGTGATTTTCACTCCGTCCCTTAAATCCCCAAGACCATCTGTAACAATTGTATCTCCGGCTTTTACGCCTTCGGTTACTACATATTCTTTTTCGGTTGCTGTGTTTCTAATTTTTATTTCGGTATTGTGTACTACATTTTTAGCATCTGTAGTAAAAACAAAAAAGCGTCCCTGCATTTCAAATACGGCCTTTTTAGGAACCAGAATCGCATCCTGAAATTGAGTTGGAATAGTAATCGTTGCGCTTGCTCCACTCCACAATTTGCCTTCCGGATTTGGAAAAACAGCCTTGAAATTAGCCGATCCTGTACTCGCATTTAATACCCCGCTTAACGTTTGAATTTTACCTTTTGATGAATATGTTTCACCGTCAGCCGTTACCAGTGAAACCTCGGGCATGCTTTTGAATTTATCCTTTAATTGATTCCCGGAATATTGGCTCAAAAAGGAATTCAATTGTTGTTGGCTTAACGAAAAATAAGCGTAAACCTGTTTGGTATTGGCAACAGTCGTTAAAGGATCGGGAGCCGCGCTGCTTACCAAACTTCCCATTTTATAAGGCAAACTTCCTACTACCCCATTTATCGGGCTTACAATATTGGTAAAAGCAAGTTTAGATTTGGCTGCAGACAAATCTGCGTTGGCCTGGCTTAATTCGGCTCTTTTTACTCTTTCTATATTTTTAGCAGAAGTTAATTCATAGGTATTTATAATCTTTTTTTCTGCCAGGGCTGCCGTTCTTCGCGTCTGGATGACTGCTGTTTCCAGACTGGCTTCTGCTGCTAAAACTGCTGCTTTCTTGTTGTTTACTTCCTGTAAATAACTATTGGCATCTATTTTAAACAAAGCTTGTCCTTTGGCTACAGCCGAACCTTCTTCTACATAAACCTTCTCGATATATCCATCAATTTTAGAACGTATTTCAACCGTTTGTTCCCCTTCTAAAGTTGTGGGATATTCTACCGAAACACTGGCATTCTGAGCTTTTAATGTCAGTATTGGATATTCTTTTGGCTGCTCTGCTTGTTCTGTATTTTTCGTATTACACGAAACTATCAAAAGTGTTCCTGCAAACAGGATTGCTATTATTTTTTTCATTTTATCGTTTATTTTCTTTTGTAAATCATTAGAGGAGAACCTGCTTCTCCCCACATTAAGGTTTGCACATATTTAATTAACTGGCTTGTAGCCAATACAAGGATTTCTTCGGGTAGGGATGAATTCGCTTTCAGCACCACTTTTTGATTGATAAAAGCTGTAAATTCTATTCTTCTTATTCTTTCCATCCATAAAAGCCCTTCATGGTTTCCGGCTGCACTATACACCACTATGGCCGCATGAGGAGTAAGCAATGAACTAATTAAAACATAGGCCCAAAGCGGAACTATAGCGTCATTAGAGCAACAGATTGCTACATCTTTTCCTCTAAACTGACTCCAGTCTATATGGGCCATTTCCTGTCTAAATGCTTTTTCCTGCAATAGAAAATCTTCTAAAAGAAAAGGGACAATATCAAATATGACATAATCTTTTTCACTGGCTTTGTACAATCGCAAATCAAGAGTCTGTATGCCCGAAGCCTCTATTTTATTTATTATTTCCATATCATGAGTATTAAAAAAATGAGTTTTTAGTGGTTTTTAAATAATATTTTTTGCTAATTTTTAGACATAGGTATCCCCCGTCCAAACTGAATGTTATTCCAGCTTACTGAACATTTTGTAAAACCGATTTAATTCTTAATTAAAGATTTTTGAGATTTCTAAAATCTCTGATGGGGAATATGTCCTATCTAAAGATTTTCATTAACACATTCCAGTACGGAACGATGTATACAGGTAAGTCAATCCTCTTACAGGAACTAATTTGAGGCAATTGTAATTCTGGTACCATTCTCTATAGTTTGTATTAATAAATACTGTAACTCTCAATGCTGATTAAGATTAGGGTAATAATATCTTCCCATCAGCTTTGATAAGTTATGCAAAATTAATATTTTTGCATAATAAAACAACTAAATACTTGTTTTATTAATTTATGACTACAAATAAGATTTTAATGTTGCTCAAAATGCGGGGTTCTCTTACGGCCCTCGAGATTGCACATGAGCTTAAAATAACCAAGGAAGGTGTTAGACAGCAGTTACTTAAACTTGTCGAAGACGATCTTATTGAGCCTCAGGAAGAATCTAAAGGCGTGGGACGCCCTCAAAAAACTTTTAGCCTTACAGCAAATGGAAATACTAAGTTTCCTGATACCCACGCCGAATTAACACTAAAACTAATTAACATTATTAGTGCCATGGGCGGAGATACCATGCAAACGGTAATTGATGTTTATGAAGAGACCGGGAAAAAGAAGTATCATGAAGAAATTGATACTATTAACAATCTGGAACAAAAAATCGAAAAACTAGTAGAGATAAGAAGCAGAGAAGGGTATATGGCCGAATACTCAAAGAATGACGAAGGTTATCTTTTTGTTGAAAACCACTGTCCTATTTGTGCTGCTGCCACAATTTGTCAGGGCTTTTGTTCTTCTGAATTAAATACATTCAGATCGGTGTTGGGAAAAGGAGTTATCATTAATCGTATTAGTCATATAATTTCAGGAGAACGAAGATGCGCTTACCAAATTACGTCTAATTAATTTGTGATAAAATACATCTGGCATTAGCCTGTTTATTAAAAATTATAATCCAGAAATACATCGATAATTATTTTTTTTCTTAAAGTTTTTAAATGAAATTTAAATATTCTGATTCAGGAAAATAAAACTTGTAGAATTTATTCTTTAACTTACATTAAACCGTATTCTTTTGATGACTCTTTTTGAGTTGATATCTATTTCGTCTCGCCCATGCAAAAATAAATCATTTCTAAATACTATTAAATCTCTTTTTTTTAATTTAATTTTAAATGAATTAGTTTCGAAAATCTTATCCAAATTATTTAATTCTTCTATTTCTTTGTCATTTATCTCTGAAAATGATTCGATAGTTATTCTGTCATAACAAATCTTAAAACTTCCATTATCGACACTTAAAATACTTCTGGACTGATTTCTGAATTTCCATTTTTTATTGAGCAGGTCATGAATTTTAGTCTCAGGTAATTGACTTATTATTTTATCTAAAGAGATAAAGTTATTTGCGCCTTGTTCCTTAATGGCAGGTTCAACACATAAAAGCCCGACACAATTAGGAATTGTATCAAAATCAGCGCAATCAGTATGCAGAGGAAATGCCAGAGGTGAATTTGCGATAGAGGTAAAAAAATTATTTTGCTTAGATATTTTTACATCAAAAATCTCTTGCCTGCAATTGTTTCTATTTTCTTTAACAGCATTACCAATACTATTAATAAATGATTGAAATTCATAATCTAATAAAGGGAAATTTTTTATGAGAATTATGGCTTGTCCTTTTTGTAAGGTTTCAATTATATTTTGATAATTAAAATTTTCAATAAAATCAAAACTAGTTAACAAGTCCGATACCTCCATCAATAAATAAGCTTAATTCATTCTTAGATCCGTTTTTTGGGAAGCTGCTGATTTTTTGTTCCAAATCCTCAATCATTTTAAATTCCCCAAATTCATTTCCACATTTAAAATAATAGCTGCAAGATATTCGCTCTACATTTGCCCCCCATTTGAGCTCTCGATAAACTGGAATTTCAGTTATTTCATGAATCCTTGATAAGAGTTCTCCAATTGTAGAACTTTCACTAATATCAGGAACAGTTAAAATTACAGGCTCTTGGTTGTTAGGGTCCAACTCTGAAAAAAATTCAATTTCCATCTCTTATTTGCTTATTTATTTTAAGTTTTATCTCTTGTGTGACTAATATAAAAAAGCCTGAGAATCTACATTCTCAGGCTTTCAAAAATTTATAGTGACCACGGAGGGGTTCGAACCCCCAACCCTCAGAGCCGAAATCTGATATTCTATCCAGTTGAACTACGTGGTCATTTTTTATTGTAGCCTTATGATTTTAGAATTCAGATTTAATCTGAACTCTAAAATCTAAGTTTCTTTATACTAAAAGTTTCTTTACAATTGTAGAAATTGTTTTTCCTTCAGCTGTTCCGCCCAATTGAGCAGAAGCCAATCCCATAACTTTTCCCATTGAAGCAATTCCGGAAGCTCCTGTTTCTGCAATGATTTTTGCAATTACAGCTTCTACTTCTTCTTCGCTTAATTGTGCAGGCAAGAACTTCTCGATTACAGCAATTTGTGCTAATTCAGGCTCAGCCAAATCAGGACGGTTTTGCTCTGTAAAAATTCTGGCGCTTTCTTTACGTGTTTTAACTAATTTTTGAAGTAATTTAATTTCTTCATCTTCTGATAATTCTTCTTTAGAACCAGATGCGGTTGCAGCTAATAACATTTCAGATTTAATCGCTCTTAATGCTTCTAATGCTACAGTATCTTTTGCTCTCATGGCCGTTTTGATCTCGTCCATGATTAATGTTTGTAAACTCATCTTTTTATTTTTTACCTGAATAAGCTAAGCTTAATCAATTATATTAATTTTAAATTTTATCCTGAGTATAACAATAATCGTTATTTGTCAGGATGAACGAAATCAGCTTTTTTTTGCAATAAGCCTTCTACTTTACTTAAGCTGACCAGATTTTTTATTATACCGCCTTTTTAAGTCAAATTTCTAAATTCTGTGCGAAGATAAAAAAAATAACCCGAAAATTAAATCCAATTTTCGGGTTATCCTAATATTATGATTCCGACCTTAATCTACATTGTCATGCAAAAAGGAATTGTTTGAGCGCAATTGCAAATCATTGTTACTATCAGTTCCAACAGATATTCTTGAATTGGTTGTATTTGATTGATTATTTGAAAGATCTATACCTAATCTTTTATAAGCAGGCTCTTTTTCAAGTTCATCAATTCTGGAAACATTATTGTGGAATTTATAATTAAATTCTTTTAGTTTCTTTCTTCTTTCTTCAGCTCTTAAACGCAAAGTTTCTTCAATTGTCAATTCCATAGGAGAAGCTTCTGAAGTAGTGGTAAACGTTGCTTCACTGGCAAAATCAACTTTTGGTTTCATGGTGATGTTTAATTCCGCAGGAATTACTTCTTCTACCACTTTTTCTACTGGTTTTGATGCCATTAGATCATGCTCCACTTCCATATATTCTTCAAGCGAATACTTGATGATTCCTTTATCCGAAAGTTCTGTAACCGGTACAAATTGTACAGGATCATTAACTTTTATATTACGGGTTTCATTTGATAATTCGAATAAAATCTTATTCTCCTGCTCGGCAACCGGCTCTTTTTTAACTTCCGGCTCTGATCTGAAAAGAGGTAAATCAAATGAAAAAGTAGTTTGTTCTTCTCTTTCAAATGTTCTTTGCTGAACAGGTTTTATTTCCTGGAAAGCCTGAACTTCCGGAGCTGAAATAGTAAAATCGATGTCTGTAATAGGCGACACAATTTCGAATGTTACATCAAGGTTTTTGATAAACTCTGACATTACTACTAATTCATCCTGATTGATTGATGGAGCCACTGCAACCGGAGTAACCGGAACTGGTATTACGGGAGCAACCGTATCAGCAAATGGGGTGTCTTCCATTAAATCAAAAACAATTTTCTCTTCTGATCTCGCAGTAGGTGTTTCAGCATTTAAATCAAAAGAAGTAACCGTTTTATTGGTTAAATTATGAACGCTTCTTTGTTCATCTTCTAACGTATGAATGATTTTTTTAGGTTCCGTATTTACAATTTCGTTTTGTTGTTCAACATCAAAACCTGTTGCAATAATAGTCACGGCAATAGCATCACCCAGAGTTTCGTCTTCACCAACTCCCATGATAATATTAGCATTATGACCTGCTTCTACCTGAATGTGATCATTGATTTCTCCAATCTCATCCAATGTAATTTCGTTTGATCCAGAAACGATAAGCAACAATACGTTTTTGGCTCCTGTAATCTTATTGTCGTTTAACAATGGAGAATCCAATGCCGAAACGATAGCATCTTTCGCTCTGTTCTCACCAGCAGCAACAGAAGATCCCATGATCGCCGTTCCACTGTTTGACAAAACAGTTTTAGCGTCACGTAAATCGATATTTTGAGTATAGTGATGCGTAATAACTTCAGCAATACCTCGTGAGGCTGTTGCCAAAACTTCATCCGCCTTAGAGAATCCTGCTTTAAAACCAAGATTTCCGTACACTTCTCTTAACTTATTATTATTAATGACAATTAACGAATCGACCTGCTTACGCAATTTTTCGATTCCTAACAGTGCTTGTTCCTGACGTACCTTTCCTTCAAACTGAAAAGGAATAGTCACGATACCAACCGTAAGGATTTCTCTTTCTTTGGCTAATTGTGCGATAACCGGAGCTGCTCCGGTACCTGTTCCTCCACCCATACCAGCGGTAATAAATACCATCTTAGTACCACGGTCTAACATTTTTTCGATATCAGCGATACTTTCAATAGCAGATTGCTGTCCTACATCAGGATTTGCTCCTGCTCCAAGACCTTCTGTTAAGTTCATACCCAACTGAATTTTGTTCGGCACTGAACTGTTTTGTAGTGCTTGTGAATCAGTATTACAAACGATGAAATCAACGCCTTTAATACCTTGTTTAAACATATGGTTGATAGCATTACTACCTCCTCCGCCTACACCTATTACTTTGATTACATTTGATTGGTTTTTTGGTAAATCAAATGAAATACTTCCAAATTCTGAGTTGCTCATCATCTTTTTGGTTTTTGAAATTCTTATTTAATACATTTTTTACTTCTTGACTTGGGGCCAATAGTAATTCCTTTTCTCTTTTATTTTATTCTGCGTTGTCTAAAAAATCTTTAATCTTATCGACATATCGGTCAAAAAATGATCTTCTAATTTTAGTTTCCGTAGATTCTTCCTTAGTTGCAGTATTCCTGACTTCTCGGGAATCTTCAATAGTTTCTACTCTTTCAACGTAATTTTCTTCTACTTCGTATCGTTGTTGTACCGGCTGTTGCGGCTGAGCAGGGACATTTCTGTACACTACTTTTGGCTGTTCATTTACAATTTCCATTCTAACAGCACTTTGCGTACTATTTTCGATACTGTTCATTACCAATCCAACTGCAGTTGCAAATAAAGGACTGGAAATTTCTTCGCTTGAATTTCCCGCTAAATGCTCATTTGGATATCCAATTCTGGTATCCATACCCGTAATGTACTCTACTAATTGTTTAATATGCTTTAGTTGGGCTCCACCACCTGTAAGAACAATTCCTGCGATCAATTTTTTACGGGGATCTTCGTGTCCGTAAGCTTTAATTTCTGCAAAAACCTGCTCTACAATTTCTACCACACGGGCGTGAATAATTTTAGATAGGTTTTTAAGCGAAATCTCTTTTGGCTCTCTGCCTCTTAACCCCGGAATAGAAACAATTTCGTTGTCTTTATTTTCCCCCGGCCAGGCCGATCCGAATTTTATTTTTAAAAGCTCTGCTTGTTTTTCGATAATCGAACAACCTTCTTTTATATCGTCTGTAATTACATTTCCTCCAAAAGGGATCACTGCTGTATGACGAATAATACCATCTTTAAAAATGGCTAAATCTGTTGTCCCCCCCCCAATATCAATAAGGGCTACTCCCGCTTCTTTCTCTTCCTGGCTTAAAACTGCATCTGCAGAAGCCAATGGCTCTAATGTCAATCCTGACAACTCAATTCCTGAACTCTGTATACATCTTCCAACATTTCTGATGGATGAAGCCTGTCCTACTACAACGTGAAAACTAGATTCTAATCTTCCACCGTACATTCCAATTGGTTCTTTTATTTCAGATTGTCCGTCAATTTTAAATTCCTGCGGTAAAACGTGAATAATTTCTTCGCCAGGTAACATGGCCAGTTTATTTACCTGGTCAATCAAAAGCTGAATATCTTTTTCGCCAATTACTTCTTCCGGATTATTACGGCTGATGTAATCTGTATGCTGAATACTTCTGATGTGCTGTCCTGCAATTCCAACAACCACATCTTTAATTTTGTAACCTGAATTATTTTCTGCCTCAAGTATCGCTTGTTGTATGGATTGAATCGTTTGCGTAATGTTGTTTACCACTCCACGCGCAACTCCCAGACTTTTGGATTTTCCAATACCCAAAATTTCTAACTTACCATACTCATTCTTCTTGCCAATCATGGCAACAATTTTTGTCGTTCCAATATCTAGACCTACTGCAATGTTATCTTTTTCCATTTTCTATTATTTTGTGCAAACTACTTGTTCCGTAAACCTAAGGTCAATTTTATTGTATTTATATAACGTACTATCTAAAACAGCTTTTTGAAAAAACGCTTTATAGTTTCTAAATTTCTTATCAACATTCATCGTTCTTCCAAAATCGATGACGTAATTATAATTTCTATTAAACATTTTTAGGCTGCCATTAGGCATAATTTGTATTGCAATGATGTTTTTTTTCAAAAACGCATCGTCATAAATTGTGCGAAATAAAGCAGCTAAATCTTCGTTATTTTTTCCATTTATTGCCCCCGAAACAAGAGGAACCCGTGCAGTAAAATTGTCTGATAAGGGCATTTTATTTCCCTCATAATCAATATAAAAAGAGCGATCACCATCATAAACTCGCGCTATTGGTGTCTTCTGTTTTACTACTGCTTTTAGAACGCCATCGATACTTACAAAAACATCTGACTTTTCAATCATGTCCTGCGTATCAAGGTTTTTTTCTATCTTATTCAAATCTACTTCATCTTTTCGGATACTGGAAGCGTCCTTTTTATTTTCTATCAACAATTTATTAACCGTTTCCGGCTTAACAAAAAGCGTATTTTCCCCTACAAAAACAACCATAGATTTTTTCAGTTTTCTATCCCCGTTTCGATGCTGAGCAAAAGAATATAAAAAAAGTACAAGCCCCAAAATGAGTACTAATCTAATATTTGTCCAGTTAAATATTTTCATTGAGCATTTTTTTAATTGACGGAACCATTTCACCAATATCACCAGCTCCTATTGTTACAATTACCGGCGCATCACTGGCTTTAATTTGCGCTAATAAATCGTTTTTTGCAACAATTTTCCTGTTCGAATTCGTCATTTTACCTAACAACCACTCTGATGTAATTCCTTCCATCGGTAACTCGCGTGCCGGGTAAATATCCATTAAAAACACTTCATCAAATTGAGATAAGCTTTCGGCAAAACCATCTGCAAAATCTCTTGTTCTGCTGAACAAATGCGGCTGAAAAACAGCCAATACTTTACGCCCCGGATACAACTCCCTAACTGCCTGATGTACTGCATTTATCTCTGTTGGATGATGGGCATAATCATCAATATAAACTAACTTATCGGATTTAATCTGATAGGAGAAACGTCTTCTGATTCCGCTGAATGAAGCAATGGCTTTTGCAATGGACCCGGTCGGGGTGCCGAAAGTTTTCGCCATAGCAATAGCCATTAACCCATTCATTAAATTATGTTTCCCAGGCAATCCAAAATGCAAATCTTTCATAATTTCTGATGGCGTCTGCACATCAAAAACATAACTTCCATCTTCAATACGAACATTGAACGCCTTATACACAGCATCTTCATTTATAGCACATTGCACTCCTTCAAGCGGCAATTCTTTGGTTATAAATAATTTATTTTTATCTTCTACTTTTGAAGCAAATTCCACAAACGAAGCTTCAATTGCTTCACTTGTCCCATAAATATCTAAGTGATCAGCATCCATAGAAGTAATACAGGCAATGTTGGGATGTAAATGCAAAAACGAACGATCAAATTCATCTGCCTCTACCACGGTTACCGTTTTTCCGTTTCCAATTAGATTTGAATTGTAATTCTCTACAATTCCACCCACAAAAGCTGTAACATCAGCACCGCTTTCATATAAAATATGACCTAAAATACTTGATGTGGTTGTTTTTCCGTGTGTTCCTGCAACTGCAAAACTAAAAGTCCCCTGGGTAATAATGCCTAAAACTTCAGCACGCTTTTTAATTTCGTATTGTCTTTCGATAAAATAATTCCACTCTGAATGCGTTCCGGGAACTGCAGGGGTAAAAATGACCAGTGTATTTTCTACATAATAGTCACCTGGAATTAAACTAATATTATCTTCAAAATGAATATCAATACCACTTTCAATCAATTCGCTTGTCAACATTGATGGTGTTTTATCGTAACCCGAAACCTGTTTCCCTATATTTTTAAAATAGCGGGCCAGGGCACTCATTCCGATACCTCCAATGCCAATAAAGTAAACGTTTTGTATTTGATCTAAATTCATTTCTATTTGTTTTTGAGCCTGTTACAGTCCTTTTATTTTTCTAAAAAGCTAATAACTAAACCTTTGTATTTTTTACTGTTTCAGGAATCAAAAATGCCTAAAATAGCGTTCTATCTTTTTACTGATGTTGTATAATTTTAAGAAAAACTTACATTATAACAACTTTATAATTTCATTGACAATATCTTTTGTCGCATTTGGCATAGCCAGTTTCTTAATATTGGCACTCAATTGTTTTTGCTTTCCGTCATCTTTCAGCAAGGCTTCAAAAACAATACTAAACTGATTGTCCAATTCAGATTCTTTCAATAAAATAGCTCCTTTTGCATTTACAATTGCCTGAGCATTTTTTGTCTGATGGTCTTCGGCTACATTTGGTGACGGAATAAAAATGACAGGCTTCCCTACAATACATAATTCTGAAACCGATGATGCTCCTGCACGTGAAATAATCACATCTGCTGCAGCGTAAACAAAATCCATTCTTTCAATAAAATCAACAACCCTTACATTCTGTTGATTGTGCTTTTTATAATCTTCAAAATATAATTTCCCACATTGCCAGATAACCTGTACATCCTGCGAGAGTATATGATGCAATTCTTTTTCGATTAACTGATTGACTCTTCTGGCGCCTAAACTCCCGCCCAGAACCAGTAATGTTTTTTTATTGGGGTCTAATCCATAAAAAGCAATTGCCTCGTCTCTTTTACTTTCAATATCTATTAAATCCTGACGTACCGGATTTCCAGTCAAAACAATCTTTTCTTTTGGAAAAAATCTTTCCAGATTTTCATAGGCTACACAAATGGCATTGGCCTTTTTACTCAATAACTTGTTTGTAATTCCGGGAAACGAATTTTGTTCCTGAACCACAGTTGGTATTCCTGCCCCTCCAGCTGCCTGCAATAAAGGCCCGCTGGCAAAACCACCTGTTCCTATCACTACATTAGGTTTGAACTGCCTGATAATTCGTCTGGACTCCAGCAAACTTGTTGCCAGTTTTAACGGAAACATCATATTTTGTAAAGTCAGCTTTCTTTGTAAACCTGCAATCCAAAGACCTTTTATTTCATATCCAGCCTGAGGCACTTTTTGCATTTCCATTTTATCTTTGGCACCTACAAAAAGAAATTCAGCATCCGGAAATTGTGCTTTTAATTCATTAGCAATAGCAATTGCAGGATAAATATGCCCTCCTGTTCCACCACCACTTAATATGAATTTATAATTTGTCATATTTTTAAAAGTTATTCGCTTTAAAAATTATTCTTTTTAACCTTATTTATTCAAAACTGCATTCATCGGATTTCTGGAATTATCCTGAATTGAATACATCCCTTCCTCTTCATATATTTCGTCAGCAGGCAAATCTTCTGATAATTCCTTATCTATTAACCGCTGAAGCGCTTCTTTACGTCTTTCTTTTTCTTCCTGCACTTCGGCAATTTCTTCTTCTTTTTTAGTCACGCTAATGATAATTCCAAGAGAAAAACAGGTCATCCAGATCGAACTACCTCCACTACTAATCAACGGAAGCGTTTGTCCCGTTACCGGCAATAATTCTACTGCAACCGCCATATTGATCATCGCCTGAAATATCATAGGGAAACCGAGCCCGACGACGACTAATTTGCCAAATAATGTATTGGCTTTATGCGAGGCTATTACAAATCTGAATAGCAACAACAAATACAAAACCAATATGGATACCCCACCAACCAAACCATATTCTTCTACAATAATTGCATAAATAAAATCAGAAGAAGACTGTGGTAAAAAGTTTTTCTGAACACTTTTTCCCGGTCCTAACCCTCCTAATCTTCCGGATGCTATTGCAATTTTTGCTTTTTCAATCTGATAATCATCTTCATCCGGTTTATCAGTGGTAAAGTTCATGATACGGCTTTCCCAAGTTGACACCCTGCTAAAGAATCTCGAATCCGGAAAGGCTTTGGCTACCAAAAGAAAAAACAATAACATTCCAACCCCTGAACCAATGATAAAACCAATATATTTTAATGGATATTTACCAATAAACGTCAACATAATCACCATGGAAAAAATCAACGCTGTGGTCGAAAAGTTCGCCGGCAGAATAAGTGCCAATGTAATAAATACCGGTAACCAAAGTTGTACCAAGGAAACCTGAAAAGGTTCGTCTTCTTCTCTGGTTTTAGACAAATATCTCGCAACAAATATGAACAATATACTAGCTGCCAAAGTTGACGTTTGAAACGTTATGCCAATAAAAGGTACCTGAATCCATCGACTTGCATTTGCTCCGGCAATTACAGTTCCTTTTAACAACGTATAAAGCAATAAAAACCAAACTACAGGCAAAGCTATTTTTGAAATCGCCCTAAAATAATGATAAGGCACTCTGTGAACCCAATAAATAATCAAGAAACCAATACAAACGTGAGCCAAATGTTTTACCAAATACCCTAATGTATTTCCCGTTCCGTGACCAATATATGCCAAATTACTACTCGCACTAAAAACCGGCATAAACGAAAACAACGCCAATAAAGCCACGAATGACCATATTACCCTATCTCCTTTTAATTTGTTTACCAGCTCTTTCATAATCTTTTCTTAGTTTCAGGTTTTTCTTGTTTCAGCTTTCAGGCTCCCACATAACGTGAAACCTGAAACCTGAAACTTTTTTTTACAAGTTGTGTACCGCTTGTTTAAACTGCTTTCCTCTGTCTTCATAGCTTTCGAACAAATCAAAACTTGCACAGGCCGGAGACAATAAAACAGCATCACCTTTTTCTGTTAAGCGTTGTGCTGTTTTTACAGCGTCAGTCATATTATTCACTTCTACCATAATATCAACCACATTTCCAAAAGCATTGATAATTTTATGATTATCAACTCCAAGGCAAATAATTGCTTTTACTTTTTCACGAACCAATGACATTAATTCGTTATAATCATTTCCTTTGTCAACTCCCCCAACAATCCATACTGTAGGCACATTCATACTATCCAAGGCATAAAATGTAGCGTTTACATTGGTTGCTTTTGAATCATTGATATATTGAACATTCTGAATTTTTAGTACGGTTTCTAAACGGTGTTCAACACCTTGAAAATTAGATAAACTTTCGCGGATTGTTGCATTTCTAATTTGCATCAATTTCGCTACAGAGCTTGCTGCCATTGCGTTTTTCATGTTATGTTTTCCTTCTAACGCAATGTATTCTGTTTCCATTGTAAACTCTTCTTGGTTGATCTTTATTTCCATTTTGTTGTTATTTATAGAAGCCCCTTCATCGAATTGTTTAGTCAATGAAAAAGGAATTAATTTTGCTTTTGTTGTATTATTTTTTAACCATTCTGCAATTGCCTCATCATCTGCATCGTAAATAAGATAATCGGTTTCAGTCTGATTCATTGTTATTCGAAACTTTGAATCGATGTATTTTTGATATTTATATTCATATCGGTCTAAATGATCCGGACTAATATTGGTTATAATAGCAATATCCGGTCTGTAATCTATAATCCCGTCAAGCTGAAAACTACTAAGTTCTAAAACATAGGCATCGTATTTATTTTCAGCTACCTGCCAGGCAAAACTTTTTCCGATGTTTCCTCCTAAACCAACATTCAAACCTGCTGATTTCAACAAATGATGCGTTAACATCGTTGTCGTTGTTTTACCATTACTACCTGTAATTCCAACTGTTAGTGCTTCTGTAAAAGGCTTCGCAAATTCTATTTCAGAAATCACTTTTACTCCGGCTTCGATCAGCTTTTTTACTATGGGAGATTTCTCTGGAATTCCCGGACTTTTCATGACCACATCGGCATTCAAAATCAGGTCTTCGGTGTGCTGCTCTTCTTCCCAGGCAATTTTATTGATGATAAGAACTTCTTTATAACTTTCTTTTATTTTACCAAAATCAGATACAAAAACATCGTATCCTTTTTTCTTCCCCAGAATAGCGGTACCTACACCACTTTCTCCTCCTCCTAATACTACCAATCTCATCTTATCTAAGTTTTAAAGTAACGATTGATAATATGGCCAACATGATTGCAACAATCCAGAATCGGGTTACAATTTTACTTTCATGATATCCTTTCTTTTGATAATGATGATGCAATGGCGACATCAGAAAAATTCTTCTGCCTTCACCAAAACGTCTTTTTGTATATTTAAAATAAGCGACCTGAATAATTACCGAAGCACTTTCTGCCAAGAAAATACCACAGAACAAAACGATCAATATTTCTTTTCTAACTGCAATTGCTAAAACTGCAATTATTCCTCCAATAGTCAAACTTCCTGTATCACCCATAAAAACAGAAGCCGGAAAAGAATTATACCATAGGAATCCTATCAGGGCACCTACAAAAGCAGATATAAAAACAGTCATCTCTCCCGAATTGGGGATATACATAATATTTAAATAATTAGAGAATATGATATTCCCCGAAAGAAATGTAAATATACCAAGTGCCAGGACAGATATTGCCGACGTTCCTGCAGCGAGTCCGTCAATTCCATCTGTTAGATTTGCTCCGTTGGAAACCGCTGTAATAATAAAAATAACAACCGGAATAAAAACCAACCAAGCCCATTTCTCATAGCCATCACCTAAAAATGATAAAACTTCAGCATAATCAAATTCATTATTTTTTACGAAAGGAATTGTGGTTGCTGTTGATTTTTCTTCAACTGGAGCTGGTAAAACTACAGTCGTATTTGTAGTCGAAGCTTTATAAATATCTGTTCTTCCTGTATCTGTCCTAACAGTAACAGCAGGATTAAAATAAAGAACAGATCCTACTATAATTCCTAAACCAACTTGTCCGATAACTTTAAAAATTCCTTTAAGACCTTGTTTGTCTTTTTTGAATATTTTAATATAATCATCCACAAAACCAATTGTTCCCATCCATAAAGTGGTTACAATAAGCAAGACGATATAAATATTATGTAAACGGGCAAATAACAAAACAGGCACCAGCGTTGCAAAAATGATAATAAGCCCTCCCATTGTTGGTGTTCCTGCTTTTTCATTTTGACCTGCAAGACCTAACTCACGAACGGTTTCACCAACTTGCTGATTACGCAGGAAGTTAATAATCCTTTTTCCGTAAATTGTTGACAGAAGCAACGAAAGCATGAATGCCAACGCCGATCTGAATGTGATATACTGAAAGACTCCTGTCCCCGGTATATCAAGTGTTTTGTCTAAATACTCAAATAAATAGTATAGCATATCTCTTGTTTATTTGTTTTTCTTTGTTTTAAAATATTCAGCTAAACAGTTATTTGTTTAATTGATCTAAAATTTCTTTTACAGTCTCCATATCGTCAAAATGATGACGAACTCCGTTTATTTCCTGATAGGTTTCATGACCTTTACCGGCAATCAGAATAATATCATTAGACTGAGCCAATTGACAAGCTGTTTTAATTGCCTGCTTTCTATCTGTAATTCTTAATATTTTTTTATAATTATGGGCTTCAACTCCTTTTTCCATTTCGTCCAGAATCGCTTCAGGATCTTCATTTCGGGGATTATCAGAAGTTAAAATTGCTTTATCACTAAGATCTGTTGCAATTTTAGCCATAATTGGTCTTTTTGTTCTATCTCTGTTTCCGCCACACCCTACAACCGTAATCAATTGTTCGTTTTTGGTACGGATGTCATTAATCGTTTTTAAAACATTATCCAGTGCATCCGGAGTGTGTGCATAATCGACAATTGCCGTGATATTACCTTCTGAAACTATATACTGAAAACGCCCTGAAACACTCTCTAAATCAGACAGTAAACGCAATGCCTCAAGACTATCCAACCCTAACTCTATAGCCGTTCCATAAATAGCCAAAACGTTGTAAGCATTAAAAGTCCCGATTAGTTTTACCCAAACTTCATTTTCGTTTACTTTTAATAATAATCCCGACAATTGACTTTCTAAAATCTGTGCTTTAAAATCGGCATAAGACTTTAGGGCATAAGTTAATTTTCTGGCAACTGTGTTTTGCAACATCACGGGACCATTTTTATCATCTATATTAGACAATGCGAAAGCCGTTTTTGGCAATGAATCAAAAAACGATTTTTTTACATCTCTATATTCTGCAAACGTTGGGTGATAATCTAAATGATCATGCGAAAGGTTTGTAAAAATTCCGCCTACAAAATGCAAAGCTTCTGTACGTTTTTGATGAATTCCGTGTGAACTCACTTCCATAAAACAATGTGTCACTCCACTTTCAACCATTTCATTTAAGTAATGATTTATCGTTATCGAGTCAGGAGTCGTGTGTGTTGCTTTATATTCCGTTTGATCCACCATTATTTTTACAGTCGACAATAAACCAACCTTAAAACCTGCTTTTTCAAACAACTGAAACAATAATGACGCAATAGTTGTTTTTCCGTTTGTTCCCGTAACACCAACTAATTTTAATTTTTCAGAAGGATTTCCAAAATAATTAGCTGCCATAAAAGCCAATGCTGTATTGGTATCTTTTACTTTAATATACGTAATTCCTTTTTCAACATGCTCTGGCAACGTATCGCAAATAATTGCGATTGCTCCCAATTGAATTGCTTTTTCTATATAATCATGACCATCAGAAAGCGAACCGCGAATGGCTACAAAAACATCCTTTTCTTCAATTTTCCTTGAATCAAAATCAATTTTATGTATATCGATTTCCGTTGAACCTGTTACAGATTCAATAGCTACTTTATATAATATGTCTTTCAGTATTTTCACGATAATTCTAATACTATAGTTCTGTTTTTACTAATATTTTCTCCAGCTTGCAAAGACTGTTTTTTTACTTTTCCTACTCCGTTTACTTTTACTTTTAAACCTAAGTTCTCCAGTAAAGCAATAGCATCCATTCCAGGCATTCCTTTTAAATCCGGAATCTGGCTTGGTTTTTTTCTTGATTCTACATCGTACTTATCGTAACTGATTTCTTGTTTGGTAATTTTAGAATCCAGTTGCTTAATTTTATTTGTCGATGGCGCATCTGTAAATATTTTTTGGGCAATTCTTTTAAAAACCGGCCCCGCAACATCTGCTCCGTAATAATTATTTTTAGACGTATTGGGCTTATGAACTACTACAATACAAGAATATTTTGGATGGTCTGCAGGAAAATATCCCACAAAAGAAGAAGCGTAATACAATGCCGACTTTCCTTCTTTCCCTCCATAGTTTACTTGTGCCGTTCCTGTTTTACCAGCCATCGAAAAATCTTTCGAATACAACTTTGATCCTGTCCCTTTTTTAACCACATTTAGCATAACTGCTTTTAATTTTTTAATGGTTTCCTGCGAACATACCCTTGGATTGATTACTTCAACATCAAATTTCTTGATGGTTTTGTTCCACTCTTTAATTTCGGAAACAAATTGTGGTTTTACCATGACACCATTATTGGCAACTGAGTTATAAAATGCCAGGGTTTGCATTGGTGTCACCGAAACTCCGTAACCAAATGCCATCCACGGAAGCGAAACTCCTGACCAGTTTTTATCTCCCGGATGCGGAATAATTGCTCTTCCTTCTCCCTGAAAATGCAATCCTAATGTTTTATGCAATCCAAAATTTTTAATATGATCCACAAATTTTGACGGATTACTTTTGTAATTCTCATAAACCGCCTGAACCATTACGGTGTTTGATGAAAGTTCAAAACCGCGGGCTAATGAGATTTTCCCGTAACCTCCTCTGTGCGAATCACGAACTGCACGTCCGTAATACCTAACTTCTCCACCTTTACTATCAAAAACAGTACTTGTATCGGCCACTTTATCTTCTAAAATAGCCATCAAATCAACCAATTTAAAAGTAGATCCGGGTTCATGAGATTCTGCTATAGCGTAATTTGTGGTTTCATAATACGATCCGTCTTCTGCCCTTCCTAAATTCGAAATCGCTTTTACACGGCCTGTTTCTGTTTCCATTACCACCACACAACCATGATCGGCCTCGTATTCTTCAAGCTGTTTCAATAAGGCGTGATGTGCAATATCCTGAATAAAAACATCAATTGTTGAGATTACATCAAAACCATCCTGAGGATCAACTTCATTGACATCGCGTATCGGCTTCCACTGTCCTTTGGCAATTTTTTGTTTTAAAATCTTACCGTCTTTTCCGTTCAGATAACTTTTAAAAGCCCACTCAATTCCTTTTCCTACTTCAACTCCTGTGGCCGGATCAATACGATCGTATCCAATTGTTCTTTCAGCAATTTTTCCTATTGGATGTTTTCTAACCGTTTCCTGTTCGATTATAATCCCGCCTTTAAAAGCCCCAAGATTGAATAATGGAAATCCTTTTATTTTTACATATTCAGTATAACTTAAATTACGGGCAATTAAATAGTAACGATTTTTATTTGCCCTTGCTTTTCTTAGATCTTTTTCGAAATAACTTCCTGATTTATCTAAAACCGTTGCCAGCGAATCTGATAATGCTTTTACATATTTCTCAAAAGTTTCTGTTTTTGGCGCTTTAGCATCAAATCGAATCTCATAATTAGGGATTGAGGTTGCCAGTAAACTTCCGTCAGCAGAATAGATATTTCCTTTGTTAGCCGGAATCACAAAATTTCTAACGGTACGTTGTTTCGCCAATTTTCTATAATGATCTCCCTCAACCCATTGAATATTGGTTAACTTAACAACAATAGCAATTGCCATCACAAAGATGAAAACTGCTACGAGGTAAATTCTGTAGGATATATTTTTATCGTCTACTGCCATATTCTTTTAAAGAAACTTTTTTCTTCTTCTTTTTTAACTTCTATTTTAACCGGTGGGACCGTTGATGGATAAATTTGTTTTTCAAGCATTTTATCCGAGATGGTCGATTCCATTTTTAATTTCATTAATTCTGAACGTCGATCTACAAATTCAGATCTCAGTTCTTTCACTTCATTATTGAGCTTTGCTATTTCAAAAACCTTTTGTTCGTATCGCTGCGTATTGGCAATCATCAGAATAGCGAGCAGAATTATAAAAACAATGAAGCGCCAGTTTTTCACTGCATCATCGTTAATCAGAAACCTTGCTTTTAATATTCCAAATACTCCACTCTTCATTTTTTCTACCTATATATTATATCTTCTCAGCAATTCTCAATTTTGCACTTCTTGCCCTGTTGTTGATTTTTATTTCAGCATCGTCCGGAACAATTAATTTCCCAATGGTTTTATAAGGAACAGAAAAGTTTCCAAAAAAATCGCGTTCAGGCTCTCCTTCAAACATTCCGTTTTTAATAAATCTTTTTACCAGTCTGTCTTCTAAAGAATGGTATGATATCACTGAAAATCTTCCTCCCGGATTTAAAATCTCTAACGATTGCTCGATAAATTCTTTTAAAACATCCATTTCCTGATTTACCTCAATACGAATCGCCTGATAAATCTGGGCCAATATCTTATTTCGAACTCTTTCCGGTAAATATTTCGCCAGAACGTCTTTTAATTCATCTGTGGTTTTGATAGGCTGATGCTCTCTGGCCTCTACAATAGTTCTTGCCAAAACGGGCGCATTCTTCAACTCCCCATAATCAAAAAAAACACGACGTAAATCCTGTTCTTCATATTCGTTCACTACACGATAAGCATTTAAATCATTTTTTTGACTCATCCGCATATCAAGTTCGGCATCAAATCTGGTAGAGAACCCTCTTTCCGGAACATCAAACTGATGTGATGAAACCCCTAAATCTGCTAAGATCCCGTCAACACTTTTTACACCATGAAAACGAAGAAATCTTTTTATAAACCTGAAGTTTTCATTAATTAAGGTAAACCGCTCATCCGGCAATGCATTTGCCAGCGCATCTTCATCCTGATCAAAAGCAAATAACTTTCCGTTGGGACCTAGTCTTTTCAAAATCTCTTTTGAATGACCACCGCCACCAAACGTTACATCTACATAAATGCCATCAGGTTTAATATTTAAACCATCAACTGTAGGATGAAGTAAAACCGGATTATGATATTCCATTGTCGTCGTCATTAATATTTCCCATTACTTCTTCGGCTAAATCTGCAAAATCCATATCTTCGCCGCTTATTGATTTTTCGTATAAATCTTTATCCCATATCTCCACAATATTAACCGCAGATGAAAAAACCACATCTTTAGAAATACCTGAAAAAGCTACCAGGTCCTTTGGAACCAATAACCTTCCTAATGCATCAATCTCTACCATTTTAACACCGGCAGTAAATCTTCGAATGAAATCATTGTTTTTTTTTACAAAACGATTCAGCTTGTTGATTTTTTGCATCATCAGGTTCCATTCTTCCATTGGATACAACTCTAAACACGGTTGAAAAACAGAGCGCTTCAAAACGAATCCGTCCTGAAGAGAAGAAGCCAATTGCTTTTTTAAGGGCGCAGGCATCATTAGCCTTCCTTTAGCATCGACTTTACACTCATATGTTCCAACAATTGTGTTCAAGAAAAATACCTTAATATGTTATACAGCAAAAATATAAAAAATATTACCACATTTTACCACTAAATACCACTTTGTTAATAAGTTTAACCACTTTTACCCCACCTGCTTTAATTTATAGACAATCAATACTTTAACTTATAATTAGTTTAAATACAACATCGATTAAAGATCAAAAAAATTATGCACTATATTTCTTAAAAAATTAATTATAATGCAGTTTTCTTAACATTTAAGAAACACACCAAAAACACCCATAAAAGCTGATTTTTAAATAGTTAGAAATTCTACTAAAATTATCTAGTTAAAAAACGGTACCAAAAATTCATTTTTATTTATTAAACCCTATATTTGTCCCAATTGAAATTGGCATTAAATTAAATGGACAAACACTACAAAAAAGAAGGCAAATACAGCTATTATGAAGCTGGAGAAGGAACTCCTATCGTTATTTTACATGGCTTAATGGGAGGCCTTAGTAACTTTGATGCTGTAGCAGAATATTTCCCAACAAAAGGATACAAAGTTGTTATCCCGGATTTGCCAATATACACCCAAAGTATTTTAAAAACGAACGTAAAAAGCTTTGCAAAATACGTAAAGGATTTTATCACTTTTAAGGGTTACGATAAAGTTATACTGTTAGGAAATTCTTTAGGAGGACACATCGCACTTTATCATACTAAATTGTATCCCGAAAAAGTAGCAGGACTTGTAATTACAGGAAGTTCAGGACTTTACGAGAGCGCCATGGGCGACAGTTACCCTAAAAGAGGGGATTATGAATACATCAAAAAGAAAGCTGAAGATGTATTTTACGACCCGAAAATTGCAACTCCCGAACTTATCGACGAAGTTTACGCAACCGTTAACGACCGTATCAAACTGATCAAAACCCTAACGATTGCAAAAAGCGCCATTCGTCATAATATGGCTAAGGATTTACCAAAAATGACAGTAGAAACCTGTATTATTTGGGGTAAAAATGATGCTGTAACCCCACCGAATGTTGCTGAAGAATTTGATAAATTATTGCCTAATTCAACCTTGTATTGGATTGACAAATGTGGACACGCTGCTATGATGGAGCACCCTCAGGAATTTAATGTAATTCTTGAAGAATGGCTCGTTAAAAAGAATTTATAGCACTAAACTTTCGACTTTTAAGAAGGTTTTAAAATCAAAAAACATGAAAATTACTACTGCCGAATTCATTATCAGCAATTCTGAAGTTGCAAAATGCCCGAAAGATTTTTTGCCTGAATATGCTTTTATCGGAAGATCAAACGTAGGCAAGTCATCATTGATCAACATGCTTACCAATCATAAAAACTTAGCCAAGACTTCAGGAAGACCGGGAAAAACACAATTAATTAATCATTTTAAGATTAACAACAATTGGTTCTTAGTCGATTTACCGGGGTATGGTTATGCTAAAGTATCAAAAAAAACAAAATCGGTTTTTCAGCAATTTATTACAGATTACTTTGAAACCCGAGAACAACTGGTTTGTGCTTTTGTTTTGATTGATATTCGCCATGAAGCTCAAAATATAGACATCGAATTTATGTCGTATATGGGCGAAAGCGAGATCCCGTTTTGCATTATCTTCACCAAAGCAGATAAAATAAGTAAAACGAAAATTGACTCACATATTGCAGCATACAAAAAACAAATGTTTGCCAATAACTGGGAAGAAATGCCTCATTATTTCGTAACCTCAGCTACAGAACAGACTGGAAAAGACGAAGTTTTAAAATATATAGACGAAGTAAATCAGGAAGTTTTTAAAAACAATAGCGAATTCTAGACAATAGAATGAAATGTCAAAAATAAAAAAATCCCAAATTCAGGTTTTAACCCGGATTTGGGATTTTTTATGAGACCTCTTTATTGGGATTGTAATTTTTTACTGCTTAGTAAGCTCTAGTTTTTCTGCAAAATAATCGCAAAAATCTTTCATAGTGTCCGCCATTTTCTCATCATCTGTAGCACGTTTAAAAGTATCGGACATTGCCACTAAAGTCTGGTGAAAGAAAATTTTCATCTCGTCTACCGGCATATCTTTTGTCCACAGGTCAATACGCATGCTTTCTTTTGCTTTGCTATCCCAAATAGACAACATGATCGCTTTTGCTTCTTCGGCTTCTACTCCACCATCTTTAGCTGTCCATGATAATTTTTCCGGAACGCGATTTTCGTCTAATTCTATATTGAATTTAATTTCTGATTTTATTGTATCTGACATTATTTCTTAGGTTTATATTTTGATTTTTCAAAGATTTCCTTTGCATCTGTTTTTAATAATTCCGGCAAAGTTACATTATTATTTTTCATGTACGCCCGTACCATCTGCCAGCCAATCCAGGCTCCAACTCTGCCCGGCGTATCATTATCGATCTCTAAATAGAATTTAGAAAACGGTGCCGGTGTCATAAAACGGGTAGTAAGCTTAGGATCTTCATTGTACAGCAATTCATTTTCAATGAAAAAACGCCACATATACGCTTCATTCTCTTCACACCATTTTATTTGCTCCGGTGTATACCCTATTTTTTCTGCATCTGTATATCCGGGTATAAGGAGATCTTTTGCATACAATTGTTTCCCTGCAAAAACCATTTGAGAAACCAAATTTTTATCCGGAGAAACCGGAATGTTTCTATAAGTAAAACTAGAAACCACATCAGGCATAATCTGTTTTTCTTCGAAATTCTGTTTCAGGTAATTTGGAAACTCATAAAACTTATGGTCCTTTCCTAAATACAACTCTAATGCTACTATTACCAGACTATCTGCGTAAATTGCTTTAGCATTATAATCCATTTCTCCAATAACTGTAATTACTTTAGGCGTTTTGGTTTTGGGAAAATAATATTTTACGTGCTGAAAAAGGGTATTGAACTCCTGACGAACCGGTTCAAAATTACTATACTTTTTTTGCACTTCACTATACACCTCTCTCCAAAGCGGGTCCTGCATTTTCTTCAGCCAGATATTATCATCATTTCCTGCCGGAAAAAAGAAAGGATATTGCTTTTTTACCTTATCCAGATCTTCTGGCCTGGTTTCGAAAAACACCTTATCAAAGCGTTCAACTTTAACATCAACCGGAATTTCTTCGACTTCTTTTTCTACTTTAGTTTTTTGATCACAAGACAAAAAAAACAAGCACAGAACCACTGCAAAGCGATAAATTTTCATTTTATTTTAATTAGATTTGTGTTGCACTAATTTAAGCAAACATGCACTTAAAAATATTTGTGCAAATATACATCCCTGTATCTTAAAACTTGAACTATTATGGCTAAAAAAAGTACTATTCAGACAGAAAAAGTAAATACCCACATTGTAGAGTGGCTAAAAGATTATGCTAACAATGCAAAAGCAAACGGATTTGTAATTGGAATTTCAGGCGGAGTTGATTCTGCTGTTACTTCTACATTATGCGCCCAAACAGGTTTGATCGTTTTATGTGTCGAAATGCCAATTCACCAAGCTGCAAATCAGGTTTCAAGAGGAAGAGAACATATTGAACAATTAAAGAAACGTTTTCCTAACGTTTCGAATGTAGAAACTGATCTGACAAGCACTTTTGAAGCTTTTAAGAGCGCTGTACCGACATCAAAAGATTCAACAAAAGTTAATTTATCGTTAGCCAACACCCGTGCACGCCTGAGAATGACGTCATTATACTATTTAGCCGGAATTCACGGGCTATTAGTTGCCGGTACAGGAAATAAAGTAGAAGATTTTGGCGTAGGTTTTTACACCAAATATGGAGACGGAGGAGTCGATTTAAGTCCGATTGCCGACCTTATGAAATCAGATGTTTATGCTTTGGGACAGTTTTTAACAATTCCGGAATCAATTTTAACAGCTGCTCCAACAGATGGATTATTTGGAGACAATCGCACCGATGAAGATCAATTAGGGGCAAGTTATGACGAACTGGAGTGGGCTATGTTAGCCGCGGAATCAGGAAATACGGTATCTGACTTCACTGGGAGAGAAAAATCTGTCTTTGAAATTTATAAACGTTTAAACACCAACAACAAGCATAAAATGGCTCCAATACCCGTTTGTGAGATCCCAAAAACGTTAAAATAATTTTTTTAACATTTGTCTGCAATTAATTACAGAATTTATTTATTAATTTTACAGTTCCAAAAACATGAACAATTCTAAAAAAGGTAAAAATTATGATTAAAGTATGTCTTGCAGACAATCATCCTGTGACTCACTTTGGCGTTAAATCTTATTTTAAAGATCACGACCAAATTTCAATTGTTGCCAACGTAGGCAATTTTTCAATGGTTAGAGATATTCTTCAGACGAAGGAGATTGACATCCTAATTCTCGATTTAGAACTGGAAGGTCTTTCAAGTATCTTCGAAGTGAAATCTATCCTGAAAAATTTCCCAAAAACAAAAATTGTAATTTTTAGTGACCTCGCTGAACAAATGTACGCTCCAAACGCGATTAAAGCAGGGGTTTCCGGGTATGTACACAAAACAGAAAAACTTGAAACTTTAGGTCTTTCTATTATTAAAGTACACGAAGGAAAAATTATCATCAACGAAACTGTACGTAAAAACATGGCCCTTATTGCTAAACAAAGCAAAAGTGAGCGTTTGTACAGAAAACTTTCGAATCGTGAAATTGAGGTTTTACGCTATTTAAGCGATGGTAAGAAAAACAATGAAATCTCTAAAATCTTAAATCTGAACGAGAAAACGATCAGTACTTACAAATTAAGATTATTGACTAAATTAAATGTAACCAATTTAGTTGACTTAGTAAATAAGGCTAAGACTTTAGAAATTATTTAATGGTATCTAGACATTACTCTTCCTAGTTTTTTCGAAAACGAATTAACTAAACTTGAGTAATCCACTACCATAGACAAAAGCTCTGTATTATCTGAATTATCAGGTTGTATAGAGCTTTTTAATTCCTCAATGATTTTACCAACTAAAAACCAACGCATAGACATAACCGTTTCGGTTACATATTGCGCTATAGTTTCGTGTTTGCCTTTTGTAAAAATATTCTGTCCTTCCCAATCATGAAGAGACAATCTTTCATCTTCCATTAAAATATCCGTAACTTCCTGAGCAAAATCAGGCTGTAGACGCATTAAATACTGCTCCAGACTAAACTTTTCATTTTGATTATAAAACCCAATTAAGTCTGTAAAAATATCACGGAACAAATGATTAGAAAGTTCTACCTCATCTTCCTGCAAACTCAAATAAATACGTTCGTATACTTTATATGCCCTCATTTCAGAGACCATTACAACTTCACCTTCATCATTATTTTTTAAAAGTACATCTTCAAATTCTTCTGTTTTATCTCCATAAAGCAATAAAATTTCAATTACTTTACGTTCTAAACGATTTAAAATATCTACTTTTTCTGTTGGCTCTTGCGGGTATGAGGGCTCTCCGGGATAATCCTCCGGTGGTCCAAATCTAGGATCTTCCGGATCTCCTCCTGAATATCCGGTTTGTTTTGGGTTTTGGTTCCTAAAAACTTCAAAAGGTTTTTGTTCCTGCTTTTGCTTTTTATTAACCTCTGCAATATCTTTTTGAATTAGCTGAGCCAAAGTACTCACGAGTACCTGTTCAGAAATATCCATAATTCTGGCACATTCCTGAGTATAAATTTCGCGCTGAATACGATCCGGGATTTTCGAAATACTAACAACCATATCGCGAATCAAATCGGCTTTTTTTATAGGATCGTTTTTAGCCTCTTTCATTAAGAGCGATGCTTTAAACTGTATAAAATCTTTACTGTTTTCTTCCAGATAGGCAACCAAATCGTCATGAGAATTTTTTCGTGCAAAACTATCCGGATCTTCTCCGTCAGGAAAAGCACATACCCTTACATTCATTCCTTCTTCCAGAATCAAATCGATTCCACGAACAGAGGCACGTAACCCTGCAGCATCACCATCAAAAAGTACGGTTATATTTCTCGTTAATCTATTTACCAAACGAATCTGATCCGGCGTCAAAGCAGTACCTGATGAAGCCACAACATTCTCAATCCCGGCCTGATTGAACTGAATAACATCTGTATATCCTTCAACCAGATAACAATTATTTAGCTTGGCTATAGATTGTTTGGCCTGAAAAATCCCGTAAAGCACTTTGCTTTTATGGTAAATATCACTTTCCGGTGAGTTTAAGTATTTTGCCGCTTTTTTATCATTCGTCAGAATACGTCCTCCAAAACCCAAAACACGCCCGGACATACTTTCTATGGGAAACATGACACGACCTTTAAAACGGTCAAAAGGGCGGTCTTCTCTGGCAATTGTTAAACCGGTACCTTCCAGAAACTCCAGCTTGTAGCCTTTTCCCAAAGCTTCTTTGGTAAGGGCATCCCAGGTTTCAGGCGAATATCCTAAACCAAATTTTTTGATTGTTTCATCGGTAAAACCTCTTTCCTTAAAATACGAAAGCCCTATTGCTTTTCCTTCTTCTGAATGTAAAAGAGTTTTATGAAAATATTCTTTTGCAAATTCTGAAACCAGATACATACTTTCACGAACATCCGTCATCGCTTTTTCAGCATCTGTTTGTTCTGTTTCCTCAATCTCAATATTGTACTTTCTGGCTAAATAGCGAATAGCTTCCGGATAGGTAAACTGTGAGTGCTCCATCAGGAACTTGACAGAATTCCCTCCTTTTCCTGTACTAAAATCTTTCCAGATGCCTTTTGCCGGGGATACCATAAACGACGGAGAGCGCTCATCAGAGAACGGGCTTAAGCCTTTAAAGTTACTTCCGGCGCGCTTTAAATTGACAAAATCACCAATAACCTCCTCTACACGAGCAGTTTCAAAAACAGTATCAATTGTATTTTGTGAAATCAAAACGTAAAATATTTTAAAAGTTGAGAGCCTGCAAAAGTACACAATCTATCCTGAAATTTGACAATTTCAAATAAAAAAAGCGCTTCTTTCAAAGCGCTTTTTCTACTAACTAACCTCAACTGTATTCTTAATTCAAATCAAGTCTTAATCCTAATGAAATATTATTTTCTTTTACTAAATTGTCCTGAAACAAAGGGTTTAAATCATACTTTGCATACAAACTAAAAGCTTTATAACCTATATAGGAACTTAAGCCATAAATAAAATTATTTACATTATAATCTCCTTTTATGGTTGTTTTATAATCTAAATCATCCTGGTCGTATTTTATGATTTGTTTTGATTTTACATTGATTCCCGCATAACCTCCAATTCCGAAACGAAAGCTCTCATGTGTTCTGAAATACGTTTTTCCGTTATTTACTTTTGGTCTTGAAAAATCGAATTCTAAATGTACCGGCGCTACAATATAAACGTTCCTAAAACGGGATTCATCTAAATTGATCGCATTTGTTTGCAAAACCGTTTGATTGCCATTTACTACAAAATTCCTGTTTTCTGTTGGCCGAATGTTATTATACATTAACGAAAGCCCGTATTTAGCATGTAATAAATTGTCATTTTTCATTAACCTTGAATTATAGGTAAAACCCCACTCGTAAAAATGCGAACCTATAAAACTGTAATTTGAATCCTGAAGCTTGCCATCGACCATCATATTATTTAATCCCATTGCAAACACGAATTGAGAAGTTGTTCTTTTTTCACCATGGATAGAATCTTTATCCCGGTCTTTATCTCTTACATGAAACACAATACTATATTTTTTGCCTACCGAATCTTCTTTTATTTTTCCGTCGACTTTTTCCTGTACTAAATCATTAAGTTCATTTTGCGCCAAGGTCACTTTTTCTTCAATGATTACTGCTCTCGCTTCTGCCAGTTCTTTCTTGCGTTTGTCCGCTTGTTCCTGCGTGATTTTCCCTTCAGATAGCTGAACATTGACAGCTTCAACTTCTTCTTTCAGAGTTGCTTTTTCCTCTTTAGTGATCTTTTCTATTTTATTAGCAATTTGTTTTGCCCTAGATTCAAATGTTGCCTGTCCGAGAACTTTACTCACAAATAAAAAGATTAAGATGACGAGATAAATGGTAAAATTTTTCATGATTGATTTTTTTTAAATTTGATTGTTGATTGATGATTTAATTGTGAATTCTTTATTCTTTATTCTTTATTCTTTATTCTTTATTCCTGCTGATTTCGATTCGCCAATGCCACTTTCACCGTCTGGTAGTTTTTATTGACTTTGGTAATCATTTTTTCTCTAAACGAAAGTTCTAATTCGCCATCGACCTGATTGAGTAAATCATTGGCATTGACTTTTAGTTTTGCTTTCGGTTTGACTGCATTTTCAGCCACAACAGTTTTTTCAGCCGATTCTAATAACTGATCCACAGTTTCTTTTTTAGAGATTTCAGCAACTGAGGTTTTATTGTTGATTGATTGTTTCTCCTGATTGTTTTTGATGATGATTGAAGACTCCGCTAGTTGTTGTGATTCATTTTTAAGGGTTTTATTTGATTTCGGGTTAAGGTTCGTTTCTTTTTGTATGGAATGCTCTGTCGCTGTTTTTTCGGATACTGCAATTTCAGTTTTAACCGGTCCTGTACTCTTTACTGTTGGTTTTACAACAGAGTCTTTCCTGGTGTTTTCTTCGATAACAACCGTATTTTTTGGTGCTTTTTCTATATCTTTCTTCTGATTGAAAAAGAAAGTCCCAACCAATAAAAACCCCACAACACTTGCTGCTATATAAAGCCACTTTCTGTCTTTTTTCGGTTTTTTCTTTTCAGCAACACTCAGCATCGCATCTAATCGATCCCAGGCTTTTTCACTAGGTTCTATTTTACGATGATTTAGCTTTTCACGGAAATCCTTTTCAAAATTATTCGGTTCCATTATCTTGTTTTTTTAAAGTATTAATTTGTGTTTGCAGCATTTTTCTCGCGTGCGATAATTGCGATTTCGATGTTCCTTCATTAATTCCTAGCATCTTCGCAATCTCATTATGTTTGTATCCCTCGATGGCATATAAATTAAAAATCATCCTATATCCATCTGGCAGAGCATCTATTAAAAACTGAATCTGCTCTATCGAAAACTGACTGTCGATAGCGTTGAAACTTTCTTCGGTATAAATTTCATCTTCGGCAAATTTTACTTTTTTCTGAACCCTTAAATAAGAGATACATTCGTTAACCATGATTCGGCGAACCCAACCTTCAAAACTTCCTTTATGCTCAAATTTATTTAAGTTGGTAAACACTTTCATAAAAGCCGTGATCATTACATCTTCTGCCAGTTGAATGTCTTTTATATATTGTCGACAAACACTCAGCATTTTTGAAGAAAACCGACTGTATATTTGCTGTTGTGCTTGTCGATTATTTTCGACAGCCAACTTTATAAGTTCAGTTTCTTCGTGATGTAAATGAATAATTTTCATTTATAAGCTTTTGGTTTTTGGTTTAGTAACAGTCTTCTATTAGCATAGACGATTGTTGTTTCGAAATAGTTGCATGGGAATAAAAAAAAATCAATAAAAAAAAATCAAAACCTCAAATAAACGCAGCAAACCCTTTACTATCAAAGAAATAAAGACGATTACATAATTGACATTTTCTTAATTATTTTTTTTATTCGATGTAAACTTAAGGAGAATACGAGTTGCAAGATAAACTTGTACCAATTATATTTGATTAAGAGTTTAAAGATAAAAATCCAGAAAGAATGGGAAGAACAACAGCGTTTTATAAATCGGAGCAGATAAAACGAGGAAGAATCTATTTCATTAATAGAAAACTTCTTTGTTGAAAAAGAAAAAGAGGATGCAGAAGAAAACTATAATTCAAGAAATCCTGATTATGCTACTGTTATTTGTGCTGATTCATTTTTTGAAAATTGCATAAGAATAAAAAAACCTAGAAGAAATTAATACCAATATCTTAATAGTGGATTCAATTTAAAATTATTTTTTTCTTTCAATAACGTAGTTTACCATTAAAGTAAGGGCTGCTTTGAACTCAGAATCGGCGTAATTTTCTAATAGTGAAAGTGCTTCCTGCTGGAATTCTACCATTTTGTTTTCGGCGTAAGCCAAACCATTATTATTTTTCACAAAGGCAATCACCTCTTTGACGCGTTTTTTGTCTTTGTTGTGGTTTTTGATGGAGTTGATCAGCCACTTTTTTTCCTGCGGAGTACAGGTGTTTAAAACGTGAATTAAAGGCAAAGTCATTTTTTGTTCCTTAATATCAATTCCGGTTGGTTTACCAATAGCTTCTTCACTATAATCGAATAAGTCATCTTTGATTTGAAAAGCCATTCCGATAAGCTCTCCAAACTTTCGCATATTCTCAACCTGAATATCATCTTCAATTACGGATTTGGCACCAAGCGCACAACAAGCCGCAATAAGTGTCGCTGTTTTTTTGCGAATGATTTCATAATACACGTCTTCGGTAATATCAAGTCTTCGGGCTTTTTCTATTTGGAGCAATTCACCTTCACTCATTTCACGAACGGCAACAGAAATGATTCGGAGTAAATCAAAATCACCATTGTCTATAGAAAGCAACAATCCTTTTGATAATAAATAATCCCCAACCAAAACGGCAATTTTATTTTTCCAAAGGGCATTGATAGAGAAAAATCCACGGCGGCGATTACTATCATCCACCACATCATCATGCACCAAAGTTGCGGTATGAATAAGTTCAATAACCGATGCCCCTCTATAGGTTCTCTCATTTACGGCACCTCCTGAAACCATTTTTGCGGTCAGAAAAACAAACATCGGACGCATTTGTTTTCCTTTTCGGTTTACGATATAATAAGTAATGCGATTCAGCAAAGCCACCTTTGAGGTCATCGACTCATGGAACTTTTTTTCAAAAAGTTCCATCTCGTTAAAGATGGGCTGTTTTATTTGAGAAGTAATATTCATTTCGATTCCAAATATACTATTTTAAATAAAAAAACGTTGTGTATTTTAGGTTAGTATATCAATAATTTATAGAATAATTAAGAAAACATACCCCAAATTGTCTCTTTTTAAAAGAATAATTTGAATTCAGCAATTAAAAGTAAAATCATTTATTATGAAAGCAAATTGATCTGAACAAGTTAGAATCCTTTTTGCCCAAAAAAAGCATTAAGAACAAGAATAGCTCTTGTTTTTAATGCTTTTTATTTATTTTGAAATTAAAATCTATCCTTCTTTGTTCGCTAATTGTCCACAAGCGGCATCAATATCTTTTCCGCGGCTGCGACGAACCTTGCATACGACTCCAATTGACTCTAAAGCTTTTATATAAGCCAAAATAGATTCTTCTGAAGCCTGCTGAAATTCTCCGTCATCAATTGGGTTATATTCGATCAGATTTACTTTACAGGGTACATATTTACAAAACTTCACCAAAGCGTCAATCGAAGCTTTGTCGTCGTTGATTCCTTTCCAAACCACATACTCGTATGAAATTTTACTTTTGGTCTTTCTGTACCAGTATTCTAATGCTTCACGTAAATCTTTCAAAGGAAAATTCTTGCTGAAAGGCATAATCTTAGCGCGAATTTCATCTATTGCAGAATGCAAGGAAACCGCCAGTTTGAATTTCACATCATCATCGGCCATTTTCCTGATCATTTTTGGAATTCCCGATGTTGAAAGCATAATACGTTTTGGCGACATTCCTAAACCTTCAGGAGATGTAACCATATCAATTGCTTTAATAACATTATTATAATTCATTAAAGGCTCCCCCATTCCCATAAAAACAATATTCGAAAGAGGATGATTATGATACAGGCGGCTTTCTTTATCAATGGCCATAATTTGATCATAGATCTCTCCGGGCTCCAGATTTCGCATTCGTTTTAATCTTGCAGTAGCGCAAAAATTACAATCTAAACTACACCCTACCTGACTGGAAACACAAGCAGTGGTTCTGGTTTCTGTTGGAATTAAAACTGATTCTACGACTAGTCCGTCATGCAGCCGAACAGCATTTTTTACTGTTCCGTCGCTGCTTCGTTGCATGGTATCAACTTTAATATGATTGATCACAAAATTATTCTCCAGCATAGAACGTGTTGTTTTTGCAACATTCGTCATATCCTCAAAACTGTGTGCTCCTTTGCTCCACAACCATTCATAAACCTGATTGCCACGAAAAGCTTTGTCATTATTTGCGACAAAAAAATCCCGCAACTGATCTTTTGATAAGGCTCGTATGTCTTTTTTCTCGATTTGCATGGCGCAAAGTTACTGATTTTTTCCGTAAAACTTCTGATGATGCTCTTAAGCTTAACACCTCGCCAATACTCCTTTTTTTCTATTTTAAAACCTAACCTTTTTTCTTCAGAGCATAATCTAAATCAATTATAGTTGTTTAATAAATCCTCAACAATGACTTTTGTCATCTTCTTTGTCAGGAGTTCACAATAAATTTGATCCAAGAAACAAAGGCAGACTTTTAATTCTATAAAAACCCAATTGAATCATCGTTTTCCTTATTCCAAAAACAACAAATACACCGATCAAGATGAAAACAATTAAATCAATTTTATTGACAGTGACTTTTATAACATTGTCATTACAGACAAACGCACAAAGAAACTATACTATGACCAAATCAACATTTGAAGTTGCCGGAACTTCAAATATACACGATTGGGTAATGAAATCTACAGAAGGAAACTGCACTGCGAATTTAACCGTTGCAGATGCTAAACTAATTGATATAAATAACCTGACTATTACACTATTAGCAGAAAGCATAAAAAGCAGTAAAACAAGCATGGATGATGTGGCTTATGAAACCCTTGACACAAAAACATACAAAAACATTAAGTATGTTTTAAAATCTGCAAATAAATTAAACGAAACTACCTGGAATCTAATAGGAACGTATACCATTGCAGGAACCAGCAAAGATTACAAAACCCAGGTAAATGTAACAGCCGGTAACGGATCTTTTATTCTAAAAGGATCTAACCAAATCACTTTTGCTGATTTTGGGATGTCTCCTCCAACAGCAGCTCTGGGGGTTGTCAGAGCTGGTAAAGAACTGACTTTAATGTTCAACATTACTTTAAATGATTACAGCAAAAATGATAACATCCTGGTTATTAAATAGTATTTTAAACACTAACTGATTCATATTTTGGGCATTTAAAAACTAATAACAGTAAAAGATCAAAACACAACAGATTTTAGCATCTATAGGCTTAATTGTAAACTGCTAAAAAAAATTATTGATCAGATCGAAAAAAAAATAAATTTTGGCATAAGAATTGTCTTGCTCTCAAAAGAAAAGTAACCTTACAAAGCGCGCAATCATTTTAAAATTTGTATTTTTATTATTCTACTTTATAACCTTTAAATTTTACAACCTAAAAAGACATTTTATTATGAAAAAACAAATTTTAAGCTTAGCTGTTGTTGCGCTATTAGCATTTGCTGTTCAATCTTGCGAGAAGAAAGAACCTAAACCTACGGATGAAGAATTAACTCTTGGAAACAAAGTTGACTCACTCACTACAGATATTAAGGAAGTAAAAGACAGCGCTGTTACTAAAGCTGAAAATGCTGCTACAAAAGCGAAAGATGCAACCGAAAATGCGGCACAAGACGTAAAAGATGCCACTAAAAAAGCCGCTGATGATGTTGAAAATGCAGCTAAAAAAACAGCTACTGACGTAAAAGACGCCACTAAAAAAGGCGCTCAAAAAGTAGAAAATGCTGCAAAAGCTGCAAAAGACGGAACTGTAAAAACCGCTAAAGAGGTAAATGAGGCTTTAAAAAAATAGCTTTCATTTTCTATCAAACTAAAACCATTCGTTCAAACGGATGGTTTTTTTATGCCCAATAGTTGGCCAATATTTTTTGTATTTTTGCTTTAAATTACAACAAACTACAAGATGCATTTTATATCACAAGACTTAGAAGATTATATCGAGCAACATTCTGAAAACGAACCGGAATTATTAGCAAAACTAAACAAAGAAACGTACCAGAAAATACTTTTGCCACGAATGTTAAGCGGGCATTTTCAGGGTCGTGTTTTGAGCATGCTTTCTAAATTAATTCGTCCGGTAAACATTCTGGAAATTGGCACTTATACAGGTTATGCTGCTTTATGCCTGTGTGAAGGCATGCAGGAAAATGGGCAATTACATACTATTGATATTAAAGAAGAACTGGTTGATTTTCAAAGAAAATATTTCGATGCTTCGCCATGGGGCAAACAAATTTTTCAGCATTTAGGTGAAGCCGTAACTATTATTCCAACATTAGATGTGAAATTTGATTTGGTTTTTATTGATGCAGATAAAGAAAATTACCTTAAGTACTGGGAAATGATTGTTCCGAAAATGAACAAAGGCGGCGTTATCCTGTCTGACAATGTTTTATGGAGCGGAAAAATACTGGAACCGGTTCATCCAAATGACATTAGCACAAAAGTACTTTTAGAATACAATTTGCTTTTGAAAAATGATCCCCGTGTAGAAACGGTTTTATTACCTATTCGTGATGGCTTAACAGTTAGCAGGGTACTGTAGAAAAAGGGAATAGCCTAAGGCTAAATGAGACATTATTCAAATACATTATAATGAGTTATAGAAACGAAATAAATTCTGAAGGTTTTACCATCATAAACAATGTTTATGACGAAAATGAAATCGAAAAACTAATCTCACTTATAGAGAATGTTACCGAAAATAAAGCTGGCAATACTACTTTTAGAAAGTCTGAAGATTTATTTGCGATTAGGCAGTTCCATAAAGAAATTCCCGAAACTTTAGATTCTATTTTTAATCAAAACCTAAAAGACATTATTGAGGATATTTTTGGAAAAGGTTATTTTATCACCAAATCTATTTATTTTGACAAACCTCAAAAATCAAATTGGTTTGTCAGTTATCATCAGGACCTGACGATTTCAGTCAATAAAAAAATGGAAATTGACGATTTTGAAAACTGGACTGTAAAACAAAATCAGTTTGCTGTTCAGCCTCCAAAAGAGATTTTAGAGAGCAATTTCACAATCAGGATTCATATTGACAAAACAACAAAGGACAATGGGGCTTTGAAAGTCATCAACAATTCACATTCCAAAGGAATTTTAAGAATTGAAAAACTGGATTTTGATAATGAAAAAGAAACCATTTGTGAAGTAGACAAAGGCGGCATTATGATTATGAAGCCTTTATTATTTCATGCTTCAAATAAAACTACGAATAACGAAAGAAGAAGGGTTATTCATATTGAGTTTAGCAGGCAAGAGCTTCCGGAAGATTTAGAATGGAGTGAGAAAACTATCCTGCAAAACAATTAAGATTCAAGTTGTAAAGAGACTAAGATATTTTATAAAAAAATAGAATATTAGTCTCTTAGCCACTCAGAACCTTTGTATAAATTTATCCCGGAAAATATTGTGGTTTTAGTTTTCGATAAACTAAAAACAGCAAAGAACCAAAAATTGCCCCAAAGAAATATCCTGTCAGAATATCACCCGGATAATGTAATCCTAAATAAATCCGGCTGTAAGCAAAAACTAAAGGCCATAAAAACAAGAATCCCAAGTACTTAAAATGACGTTTTAAAATAAGATATAAAAACGTTGCTACTGCCATTGTATTGGCTGCATGACCAGAGAAAAAACTGTATGATTTTCTACTTTGTACGACACGAATAATGGTATTGATATCGGGATTATTACATGGTCGCAAACGCTGAAAAGTGTATTTGAACAAGTTGGTAACCTGATCTGTAAAAGTAATCAGAACTGCTATAAAAAGCAGCAAATACAAGGTTTGTTTACCTCCAAGCTTTTTATAAATAAGATAAAAAAGAAATAAAAAAAATGGCGTCCAATACAACTGATTAGTAATAATAAGCCATAAATTATCATATTTTTCAGAACCTAAACCGTTTAGATACACCAGTAAACGGGTATCTAATTCTTGTATTTTTTCAAGCATATTTTATATTTGGCGTTTTACAGGTCCTGAGATTGACTCTATATCTTCTTTTACTTTATCTATTTCTGTTGCAGTATCTCCTAGTAAATTACCAGACACAGTGGTGCTATCGCCTAACAAATTAGATTTTGCATCGTTAATTTGGGCATTGATATTGCCGGTTATATCTGTCAGGGATTTTGTGTCAAGACCATTAGCCTCCGCCCCTTTTTGAATTTCACTTTTAATATCATTTGTTGCGTTTTTCAATTGCGCCATAGCTTTTCCCATTGTACGGGCAATTTCCGGCACTTTGTCTGCACCAAAAAGCATTAGTACTATAAACAGTATAAAAACTAATTCACCTCCTCCTATACCAAACATATCTTTTATTTTTGTGTGCCACAAAGATATTAAATTTTGTAGCCGACAGTTTTAAAATTTACTTAAAAAAAAAGACTCTTTCCAGAGTCTCTTATTTTTTTTATTAATCAAATTTTGATTTTTCCTGCACTTTTGGCCAGGAATTATTTGTTACATCAATATCAGCCGTCATTAATTTCGGATCGATCTGAATACTTTTAATTGCTTTATCCGTTGCATATACTTTTTTCGCAGTATCATTATTTTTTCTCCAGATCTGTGCCGGATATTGATAATTATCTTTTGTACCGTCTTCATAAGTAATCTCAACCAAAATTGGCATTATCATTCCGCCTGGTTTAATAAACTCAACTTCATAGAAATACTTAGGTGCTTTTAAGCTTGCTTTTTCTTCGGGTGTAAAAGTCTGTTCTACGTAATCAGCCAAAGGTTTTACATCTTCTACTTTTAATGCTTTTTTACTTGACGAACTTACTTCTGTATTATCGCCGGCAACTAAATAAACAAAAGGGCCTTTCTCAAATCCAAAACGTCCTTTTCTCACTTTCACATCTTTAATATCAGCTGTTGGAGTTTCAGAAACATAATATTGTTTTACTTCTTTGATTCCGATATCCACGAAATCTGTTGAATAAAACCAGCCTCTGAAAAACCAGTCTAAATCTACTGCTGAAGCATCTTCCATAGTCCTAAAGAAATCTTCCGGAGTTGGATGTTTAAATTTCCATCTGTTTGCATATGTTTTAAAAGCATAATCAAACAATTCTCTTCCCATTACTACTTCTCTTAAAATATTAAGCCCTGTAGCCGGTTTTCCATAAGCATTATTACCAAATTGGTGAATGGTTTCAGAGTTCGACATAATAGGCTCTAAAAACTTTTGATCCCCACTCATATACGGAACAATATTTTTTGCAGGCCCGCGTCTTGAAGGAAAATTCTGATCTAATTCCTGTTCTGCCAGGTACTCTAAGAAGGAGTTCAAACCTTCATCCATCCAGGTCCATTGACGTTCATCAGAGTTTACAATCATAGGAAAGAACGTATGTCCTACTTCGTGAATCACAACGCCAATCATTCCGTTTTTAACTTCTTTGCTCGTTACCCCGTTTTCGTCAGGACGGCCAAAGTTCCAGCAAATCATTGGATATTCCATTCCCTGATCTTCTGCAGAAACTGAAACTGCTTTTGGATAAGGATAATCGAATGTATGGGATGAATAACTTTTTAAAGTATGCGCTACAACCATTGTAGAAGTTTCTCCCCAAAGCGGATTTGCTTCTTTTGGATAAACAGATTCCGCCATTACAACTCTGTTTCCTATTTTTACAGCCATTGCATCATAAATGAATTTTCTTGAAGAAGCAATTCCAAAATCACGGACGTTTTTAGCACTGAATTTCCATGTTTTTTTCTTTTCAGAAAAGCCTTTTTCAGCTGCTTCTGCTTCTGACTGTGTTACAATTACAACTGGTTTATCAAACGATTTTTGAGCTTGCTCATAACGTTTTACCTGTTCTGCTGTAAAAACTTCACTTCTATTGGTTAATTCTCCTGTCGCATCAATTACGTGATCTGCAGGAACTGTAATATTTACATCAAAATTCCCAAATGGCAACGCAAACTCTCCGCTTCCCCAGAATTGCATATTTTGCCAGCCTTCTACATCATTGTAAACTGCCATTCTTGGATAAAACTGTGCGATTACGTACAATTTATTCCCGTCTTTTTCGAACAATTCATAACCGGAACGTCCGCCTTCTTTTCTGTAATTATTAATATTATACCACCATTTTATTGCCAGTGAAATCTTTTCTCCTGGTTTAAGCGGGGTTACCAAATTAATACGCATCATCGTTTCGTTGATCGTATATGACATTGGATTTCCTTTAGCATCTTTTACCTGCTCGATATTAAAACCGCGCTCTAAATCTTTTTTCAGGTATTTACTTGAAAAACCATCCAGTGCTAAAACAGGATTAATTTTTTCGCTTTCGGCTAAAGATGTTTGCGTTTTTGCTTTTGCCTGATTCTGATCCAACTGAATCCATAAATATTCTAAGCTATCCGGAGAATTGTTTGAATAAGTAATAACCTCAGAACCATTTAATTTAGAATTTTTATCATCCAGTTCGATATCAATTTTATAATCTGCCTGTTGTTGATAATATGCCGGCCCGGGAGCTCCCGAAGCAGTACGAAACATATTAGGAGTGGCCAACAAATCATACATCTGGCTGAATTTGTTTGTATCGTACTTTCCTTGTTGTTTTGGAGTAAC
Organism: Flavobacterium sp. FlaQc-48; assembly: GCF_044007335.1. Lineage (NCBI taxonomy): Bacteria > Pseudomonadati > Bacteroidota > Flavobacteriia > Flavobacteriales > Flavobacteriaceae > Flavobacterium > Flavobacterium sp. FlaQc-48. Next base: position 247,045 of record NZ_JBIPCR010000008.1, read on the forward strand.
TGTTTTTTCCTGTGCGAATACTATTGCAGGAAAAATCAATAATAATGAAAGCTTTTTCATAAATTTTTAATGGTAATTTTGTCAGGGTGTGAAAATAGCAATTAAAATAATAATTTTATATATTATTTAGTACTTTAACAATTCTTTCCTTGAAGATTCCGTAAAGAGAACACTCTTTTTTGTGCCAAATGCTGAAATATGTGTAATATTTTGCTGTTCAGCATTCCAATCGACCAAAATAGTATTAGAGATTTCGATTGTCTTAAATTTATCAATGTCTTTTATTCGGGAATAACAAACTAAAACATCGCCGGCCTCCACCTCTTTAGACAAAAAAGTAATAGGTTTGGACTGGCCGTTTATTTTTATGGTAAAATTTTCAGCAAGGTATTTTTTCAACAGCTCAACATCTGCCTCAGTTTCTTTATCGGTACCAACAAATGTTTTTTGGTGGTACTTTTTTTCCATTCCGTTATTCAGATCATCAATAAAAATACGGGATGTAATTTGAATCATTTTTTTCTCAGCGGCATAATTGACCTGAAAAACACCCATATAAAATTTATGAAATGAAAAGGCCGAAACGGATAAAAACAATATCCCAAGTAAAGGACAGATTAATCTATTTTTCATTTTCCGGCAACATTCGCTTTTTTGAATTCCTTACTTTTAGTAATCAGAAAATCCATTAATTCAAATTTTTCTTCTTGCTTTACATGCTTTTTAGATTCCGGATCAACAGAGCAATACAATAAAAACATGTCTACTTCGTCTGCTTTAAGCTTTAAAGTATCAGTGTAAAAATCCGGTGTAAAATTGGCTTTTGCATAAATAGTAAAGGCAACATCGCTTATTTCCTGTTCCTGTGCTCCATCTTCAACATCTTTCTTCTTCAATAATTTCTTTGCATCTTTAAATATTCGGACAAAGTCAACACCATTCTCGATGGTCCCGTTATAAACAAATCTGTTTTTTGGCGAAGATTTCTCATCGTCAAAATATTGCGTATCCACTATTGCCTGACTGTTTTTATTAAATGCTTTTACTTTCAGATCTTTTTGAACGACTACTTCTTTCAATTGATTGCTTACCAAATCCATTTGTACTAAAAAAAGCCTGTCAGCACAATTTTTTTCTGTCAGTACAATTTTCTTAGATTGAAAAGCAGCACTTGTAATTAACAATGTGTCTTTTGGTTTTGCCATAATATCGAACAATCCGTTTGAACTTATGAAAGTTCTGATATTGGCGTTTAAATTCATTACATACCCACTTTCCAGCGTAATAGAATCATTTACAACTTGTCCATGTAATGGCTTTCTTGAATAATTTTGTCCCAGTACTACCTGACAAATTAAGCACACAACGAGTATTCCTAGTTTATTTTTCATTTTCGAGAATTATTAGATATTTTCGGGCTAAATCAGTTATTAAAAACATACTCATTGTTTTGTTTTTAGTATTCAAAGATACAGCAAATTCAGCATCATCCACACAATATAATTGAAATCCTTTAATATCCTGTGTCGGAATTTTCAATCTTTCCGTATAATAATTCTCATCAAAAAGGTATTCCATTTTAGCAAAAAGCATTTCTTTTTTCTCCACATTTACCTCTTTTTTAAGCATTGCAGTTCTTCCGGAAATTTTATTAAGCAACTTATCTACAGAGGTTGACGTGGCGGTATACACTTTGCGTTCTGCGGGCGTATATTTTTTTTGCCCGTACGGAATTATGCCTAAATTTTCAGCTGTAATATTTGCATTTTCATTTACAACAACTTCTTTCAATTCGATTTCTTTAGCCGTCATTTTAATCTGAAGCAAAGTTGCATTCATATCTTCAGCCGTAATGCGGCGTTTAAGAGCCTCCAAATTAACGGCCGAAAAAACCAAAACATCCCCTTCTTTTATTACAAGAGAAAACATTCCGTTTTCATCTGAAACAGCTGTAACCTGCGTGGTATTATTTATGATGTTTACACCTTCGACCGCGGTAGACTGTTCAAAAATCTGTCCTGAAATTTCTTTTGGAACTGCTTTTTGCGCAAAACTAATCTGAACAAACAAAAACAAAAGGGTTATATATGTGATATTATTTATTCTCACTTGCAATTATTTCTTTGTATTTAACAGCCAATTCACCCAACAAAAACTCTGTTGAAGTTTTATTTTTAGAGTTCAATATTACTGTGAATTTATCATTATCGACTGCATAATATTCAAACCCTTTTACATATTCTAAGGGGATTTTTAACCGGTTAACAAAATGATCAAGAGAAAACATGTTTTCCAAAAGTTTCATACAAAGCTCTTTCTTCTCTACTGCAACCTCTTTCTTTAGCATTGCTGTTCGTCCTGAGAAAAAATTCAATAAAGGATCTGCAGATATCGAACCTCCAGCCATTAAACCGGCACTTGCTGTAGGATTTAATGCAGTAGCCGTATGTAATTTCCTTTCTGCTTCTGTATAGGATTTTTGCCCACTAGGAATAATTCCAAGAGAAACCGCATTAATACCGCTATAATTCTTTATTACCACTTCCTGTAATTGATGCACAATCATGCCTAATCTTACTGTAAAATTAATGTCGGTAAAATTTTCCGGAGTCAGCAAAATTCGGTTTTCCTTAAATTGTATAGACGAAAAAACCAACTCATCTCCCGCTTTCGCAGCGATTGAAAAATCACCTGACCCATTTGTTGTCGTCATAGCCTCCGTCTGAGCATTGATCACATAAATACCTTCCAAATTAGAAACACCAGAAACTACCCGACCGTTCAAAACAGTTCTTTCCTGATTCTTAGACCATGCAACCTGCCCCAAAACAACCATTAAAACGCATATAAGTTTGTGAATCAAAATGACAAAAATTTAGAGATTTCCTTAAAGCTGTAAAAATATCTTAATATATTCCAAATTTGATATTAATGACTTGGTAAAAATATGTTAATTAAACCTCACGAATTACTGGTAAAAAGAGAGTTTTTAATATCTTTAACAGAAACAAACTGAGTTTAATTTTTATGAAAAGCATCATTATTGCCAGCACTTCTACGCTACACGAAGGCAGCTATTTAGAGTATTTATTACCTACTTTACAATCTCATTTTACAAATTGCAAAAGCATTTTATTTATTCCTTTTGCACGCCCGGGCGGCATTTCGCATGACGAATACACCAAAAAAGTTTCAGACGCTTTTTTAACGCTGAATATTGCAGTAAAAGGAATTCATGAATTTGAGAACGCCGAAAGTGCCATCAAAAATGCTGAAGGTATATTTACCGGCGGAGGAAATACTTTTTTATTGGTAACCCAGCTGTACAAACACAATATCATGCAAACTCTTGCCGAAACAGTAAAAAACGGGACTCCGTATCTAGGAACCAGCGCCGGAAGCAACATTTGCGGATTGTCTATGCAAACCACTAACGACATGCCTATTATCTACCCTCCGAGTTTTCAAACTTTAGGATTGATTCCGTTTAACTTAAACCCGCATTATTTAGACCCGGACACACAATCAAAACACATGGGAGAAACACGTGAAACAAGAATCAAGGAGTTTCATGCTTTTAATGCTATTCCGGTTTTAGGCTTAAGAGAAGGAAGCTGGCTGGAAGTTAAAGGAGACAAAATCACTTTAAAAGGAAATCTGCAGGCCCGTTTGTTTTTACAAAATGAAACCCCAAAAGAATTACAAACAGAAAGCGACTTAAGCCACTTAAAATAATTTTCAAACCTATAAGTAATATAAGTAATATAAGTAAATTAAGTTTACCCTATCAAACTTTTTAATGAACCTATATTACCTATATGGCTTATAAAAAAACAATAAAAAGCCCCAAACAATGTTTGAGGCTTTTGAAGAGCGAAAGACGAGGCTCGAACTCGCGACAACCAGCTTGGAAGGCTGGAGCTCTACCAACTGAGCTACTTTCGCATTAACAGGGTGCAAATATAAATAATTAAATCGTTTAAAAAAATAAAAATCAATAATTATTTAACTTTGGTTAAAAAAACCGAAACAATTAAGTTCCGGTTTTTTTAGAGCGAAAGACGAGGCTCGAACTCGCGACAACCAGCTTGGAAGGCTGGAGCTCTACCAACTGAGCTACTTTCGCATTACTGGTGCAAATGTAAAAAAAAAGATAAGTTCAAAACAAGCTTTTTCGCAAAAAAAATCAATTAAAATCAACAATAATCTATAACCTATTTAAAATTAAAATGTTATAGAATCAATTATTTTTCAAAAATCGTCAATATTATTAAAGAAATACCTTCAAAAGAAACTTATATGGTTCGCGGGACTGTTTTGATAAAAGGCAAAACGGCCAAAGTTGTATCTTTGAAGAAGGCAATTTAGAAACTACCCATCATTTGGTTTATTTAATGATGAAAATTTAACAGGAATTATTTCGTTATACAACAAAATCAATCCTATATTTGCCGAGCAAAATCAAGCTCAGATTCTTGGGATGGCAGTTTTAGAAACGCATTAGAAAAAAGAATCCGGACAAACTTTAGCGAAACATTGTGAAACCTACTGCAATGCGAACAAAGTCGATTTGATTTGGTTTAACGCCAGAACCACTGCTGTGGGTTTTTATAAAAAAATAGATTACCAACCCCTGAGTAAACTATTTGACATTAAAGACGTTGGCGAACATTATTTAATGTTTAAAAAATTACAGAATGAACAAACTTTACTTTTCTTTAGTAATATGCATTTTTATTGGCTGCAAAAAGGATACTCCTAAAATAACACCTGTGGTTAAAAAACCCGTTCCGGCAATTATACTTACTGACGAAAGAAAAGTAGAGATAGACACTGCTCTTCTGGGAACTTTTAAAAGCGAAACCTTAAAACAATTTTATAATTCATCAGAAAACAAAACCGTTTGGGGAAATCTCAAAAAGAGAACCTATGTTTTATCTCAATTAGAAAAATCAGAAGAACTGGGCTTAAACCCTGAAGACTACAAAGCCTCAAAACTTAAAAAATTCGAAAGCAAAGTCAGCACCCTGACCGATTCTGAGCTAGCAACTTATGACATACTTCTGACGTATAATTTCGAGAAATACCTCAACAATCTGTACAAAGGAAAATTAGATCCTAAAAAATTATACACAGATTGGGACCTGGAAGAAAAAACTTTTGACGTTAACAATATCCTGATTAAAGCTTTTAATAAAAATAAATTAGACAGCATTGTAGAAAATGTTCAGTCAAAATCGAACACCTACAAACAATTACTAAAAGCATTAGAAATTATAAACGAATTTCCGGATGATTCTGAACTAACAAAAATTGAATCATTAAATAAAATTACTTTACACGATACCAATCCTGCCCTGATCAACATTAAAAAAAGACTTTTATTCTGGAAAGACCTGTCAGGAAAAGACAGCCTGACCAATATTTATGATCAGAAAACATTCGAGTCTGTTAAAAAATTCCAGGAAAGGCACGGCTTAGCAAATGATGGCGTAATTGGACAGGGAACTATAAGTGCCTTAAATTATTCTAAAGAAAGAAGAAAACAGCAAATTATTGCCAACCTGGAGCGTTGGAGATGGTACACTACTGACTTAGCCGAAAATTATTTCATTATCAACATTCCGGATTACAGCCTGAATGTAGTCGAAAGTCAGGACACCACTTTAGTCCGAAATATTGTGGTGGGAACCAGCAAAAGAAAAACCCCTATCATTACATCTGTATTAAAAACCGTTGTCTTTAATCCAACATGGACTGTTCCGCCAACCATTTTAAAGGAAGATGTTGTTCCGGCCATGAAACGAAACCGAAATTATTTAGCCAATAAAAGCATTACTATTTATGATACTGCAGGAAATGTAGTAGAACCAAACGCCTGGAACGAAAATAAACCTGGAAATTACAGATATGTACAAAGTCCTGGTTATAATAACTCTTTAGGATTAATGAAAATTTTATTTCCAAACCATCACAGTGTTTATTTGCACGATACCAATCATCGAAATTATTTTGGGAGAAGCAATCGTTCTTTAAGTTCCGGATGTGTCCGTGTAGAAAATCCGCTGGAACTGGCAGAACATATTCTGGATGATTCTGAAAGATGGTCTAAAGATAAGATAGACACTATCATTGCTTCAAAGAAAACTACCAGCATTAAAATCACCAAAAAATATGCTTTATATCAATGGTACTGGACGGCATGGAGCAAAAAAAATCAGCTCTTTTTCAGAGCTGATATTTATAATCTTGATGCAGATTTGTATGCTAAATTAAGAAATTAGCTTCTCTTCCATAATAAAAGTTCTGGATGGATGATAGATATACAAACATGATTTGTCTTTTATAGTTTGAATTATCTCAGCGGTTAATTCAACAGGCAGCGCAGGGCACCCCTGGCTTCTGCCCAATCTCTTGTGCTCTCTTATAAAAGCCTCAGAAACATAGTCGGCTCCATGCACCACTACTCCTCTTTCGCGGGCGTTGTCATTGTAACCTCTTTCTAAACCGTCTAAACGTAAAGAAGCACCATGTTTTCCCTGATAGATTTCGCCTGTTGCATAAAAACCCAAACTACTTTTAAAAGATGAGTTTGTGTTTGAAAATGCAGATGCAAATTCTTCGCCGGTATTTCTTCCGTGAGCCACTAAAGAATTAAACAAAATCGTATTGGTAGTCAAATCAATTACCCAAAGACGTTTGGTATTTGAGGACAGACTAAAATCGATTAACGTCAGGATATCTTTTTGAATTTTTCCTCTTTCCTTTAAAAGATAAAAACCTTTTAATGCTTCAGAAAAAGTCCTAAGCTCAGGAACATTAAAATTGTTTGCATTCAATTTTAATGAACTGTAAATGTTTTCAATTTTCGCATCAACAGTAAGTGTCTTTTCAACCTTTGCAAAGGTCTTTGTTGTTGCATTTTTTAATTCGGAGGTGTTTTTTGAATCTTTACCAAAAGATAATAACAAAAACACAAGCAGCGGATAAATTTTGTAAATCATTGAATTTCTTTAGGTTAATAATAAAATTTGGGTAGGGCAAAAATATAAAATTTTGATAGTCTTCAAAATACCATGCTGAAAATCAGGCGTTTTTTGCTTAAATTTTAACATTATTAACATAAATCTGTTATTTCTGTAAGAGATTTACTTCTGCTAAAAAACTCAACGTTTCCATAGGATTTCTTAAAAAAAATATAAATAAATACTACTTTTGAGCCTCAAAAGTGTAACTATCAGCGTAAAAAGCAGTCTATTAATTTAAACCCTAAATTATTTTAGACTTCCTTTTTCTCACAAAACAAAATGAAAAAAATAGCTTTTCTAAGTTTGCTTTTATCGGCTTTTTGGTGTTACAGCCAGAAGAAAGTTTTACAAACCCAATTCACAAACGAAAACATTTCGATTGATGGAAAACTGGATGAACCTGCGTGGAAAAATGCAGCCATAGCAACTGACTTTGTAATGTACCAGCCCGACAACGGAAAACCAATTCCTGAGAACAAAAGAACCGAAATTAAAGTACTATATAATAATGACGCCATTTATATTGGTGCCGTGATGTATGATGATGAGCCAAACAAGATTTTAAAAGAAATTTCGCAACGTGATAATTTTGGAACTGCTGATATGTTTGGAGTTTTTATAAACGGTTTTAATGACGGCCAGCAAAGTTTTGAGTTTTTTGTATCGGCATCAGACGTACAAAGTGATTGCATCATGACAGATGTCAATGGCGAAGATTATTCGTGGGATGCTGTCTGGACCAGCAAAGCCTCTCTTACAGCTAAGGGATGGATGGCAGAAATCAAGATTCCGTATGCTGCGTTACGCTTTTCAGCAGATGCAAAACAAACCTGGGGAATTAATTTTTTCAGAGAAATAAAACGGGAACGTAAAAAATATACCTGGAATTTAATCGACACCAAAATTGGAACTTTTACACAACAAAATGGTCTTTTAGAAGGAATAGAAAATATAAAACCTCCTACCCGATTGTTTTTAATGCCTTATGCCTCCTATTATTTAAATGCAGGTGATAGCCAAAAAACGTATGCTACCATAAAAGGCGGAATGGATATTAAATACGGCATAAACGATGCTTTTACACTAGATGCTATTTTAATTCCTGATTTTGGACAGACAAAATATGATGATCAGATTTTAAACTTAGGTCCGTTTGAGCAGCAATTCAATGAAAACAGGGCCTTTTTTACCGAAGGAACCGATTTGTTCAACAAAGGAAATATGTTTTATTCGAGAAGAATTGGCGGAAGCCCTTCGATCGATCCCGATTTAAAAGATCATGAAAAAGTAACTGAAACAGTGCAAAATGTCAATCTTATTAATGCTTTAAAAGTCTCAGGGAGAACTAAAAAGGGATTGGGAATCGGAATTTTAAATGCTGTTACCGAAAAAACTTTTGCTACCATAAAAGATACGATTTCAGGTCAGACCAGACAGCAAATAGCAGAACCTTTAACGAATTACAATGTATTGGTTTTAGATCAGCGTTTTCGTAAAAATTCATCTGTAACCTTCATCAACACAAACGTTATCCGAAATGGTCATTACCGGGATGCCAATGTAACAGGTCTAGCCTGGGATTTAAATACCAAGGCAAATACCTACAACTTGTCCGGAAACGTAAAATACAGCATGATTAACGACATTAAAGATAAAAACGGTGTTTTTAGCACTTTAAGTTTTGCCGAAACAAGCGGTAATTATCGTTATAGCATAGGATCTGATTTTGTTTCTAAGGATTTTGACCCAAACGACCTGGGAATTAATTTTTATACCAATTATTACAATTTGTACGGAAACGGAAATTACAGAATCCTAAATCCCACCAAGCTATTCAATACTTTCAAAATTGATTACGATATGTATGTCGAGTTCAACAAAGAATCCGGAAAAGTACAAGAAAACAAAATCAGTTCAGAGGTTAATCTTTCTACGATAAAAAACAATTATTACGGATTAGGTTTTACCCTTTTTCCGTTGGAATCTCATGATTATTACGAACCAAGAGCTGACAATCGCTATGTTGTAATCCCAAGAAAACTGGAACTCTGGGGAAGCATATCAACGAATTACAACAAGAAATTTGCCTTAGATTTAAATCCGTCTATCATTTTCACAGATGAAGAAGGGAGAATGGCGTATGGTGTTGATGTAGGACCACGATACCGTTTTAGCGATAAACTCTTAGTGACTTACACCTTTAGCTTTAACAGAAAAAACAATAATAAAGGCTACATTGACAGTGTAGATGACGACAACAATACCGCAACTCCCAAAACTATTGTTTTTGCGAATCGAAATGTCATCACCTATTCCAACACTTTGAGCGGAAAATACGCCCTCAACAGCACGATGACGATTAATTTGGCGGTGCGACAATACTGGTCTTATGCCGAGAACAAAAATATACTGGAACTTGAGCCGGATGGTACTTTGGCCCCATATCCGGAATACATTAAAAATAAAAATTCCAGCTTTTACTCCTGGAACGCAGATTTGTCGTATTCCTGGTGGTTTGCTCCCGGTAGTCAGCTTTCGGCTTTGTACCGAAACAATGCCTCAAATTTCGAACGCATCATCAACAAAGATTTCAAGCACAATATAACCGGCTTACTTAATAACGATGCTTTAAATCACGTCTTTTCTGTAAGTGTAAAATATTTTATCGACTATAATGCTGTCAAAAATAAGCTTAGAAAAAGAGCCTAGCGTGAATTAATTTTAAAATTTTTAGTGTTCTTCAACAAAATCAATATTTTTTAATACGCTTCATTTTATTAAACATAAATGTAACATTGCTTTTCCTGCTTATTTTAGAAATGGCTTATCTTTGTAAAAAACAAAAATGATGAACAAAAAAGTAATACTTATGATTTTAGATGGTTGGGGAAAATCTCCTGACCCTAAAGTTTCTGCAATAGACAACGCAAATGTTCCTTTTATAAACAGTCTTTACAAAAATTACCCTAGCGCACAACTTAGAACTGACGGATTAAATGTTGGTTTACCCGAAGGTCAGATGGGAAACAGTGAAGTGGGCCACATGAATCTTGGTGCCGGAAGAATTGTATATCAGGATTTAGCCAAAATAAACTTAGCCGTTGCACACCAAACACTTGCCAAAGAACAGGTTTTGGTTGATGCTTTTACTTATGCTAAAGAAAACAATAAAAAAGTACACTTTTTAGGTTTAGTTTCAGATGGGGGAGTTCACTCTCATACCTCACATTTACGCGGATTAATCGACGCTTCTCAAGAATACGGTTTAGATCAGGTTTATGTTCACGCTTTTACAGATGGCCGTGATGTTGACCCTAAATCAGGAGCAAAATACATTCATGATTTAGAAGAGCACATTAAAAACACACCCGTAAAAATTGCTTCGATCATTGGCCGTTATTACGCAATGGACCGGGACAAACGCTGGGAACGTGTAAAACTGGCGTATGATTTAGTTGTAAACGCAATCGGGACGCCATCCAAAAATGCCGTTGCCAGTATTCTTGACAGTTATGCACATGATGTTACAGATGAGTTTATTGCACCAATTGTAATGGTTGACGAACAAGAAAAACCGTTAGCTACTATTATTGAAGGTGATGTGGTAATCTTCTTTAATTTCAGAACCGACAGAGGCCGTGAACTTACAGAAGCACTTTCGCAACACGATTTTCACGAGCAAAACATGCACAAATTAAACTTGTATTATGTTACGCTTACCAACTACGACGAAACGTATCAAAACGTAAAAGTAGTTTACAATAAAGATAATATTACCGAAACGCTTGGTGAGGTTTTAGAAAAAGCAGGCAAAAAGCAAATTCGTATTGCCGAAACAGAGAAATATCCGCACGTAACTTTCTTCTTTTCAGGAGGCAGAGAAACCCCTTTTGAAGGCGAGTCGCGTATTTTAAGAAATTCGCCAAAAGTAGCCACTTACGATTTGCAGCCAGAAATGAGCGCTTACGAACTTACAGCAGCCCTTGTTCCTGAATTAAACAAAGGCGAAGTTGATTTTGTCTGCCTTAATTTTGCTAACGGAGATATGGTAGGACATACCGGAATCATGAGTGCAGCAATACTGGCCTGCGAAGCGGTTGATGCTTGTGTAAAACAAGTAATCGAAGCGGCTCTTGCCAACGATTATACAACAATTGTAATTGCCGATCACGGAAATTGCGAAACGATGATTAATCCTGACGGAAGTCCAAATACAGCACACACAACCAATCCGGTGCCGATTATTTTAGTTGACAAACAATTAAAAAACATCCAGGATGGTGTTTTAGGAGATATCGCTCCTACTATTTTAGAATTAATGGGCGTTCAGCAACCTAATGCGATGACTTGTCATTCATTGTTGTAAACCCTCTCTTTATAATACTTCAAAAGCTGCTCTAACCATAAGAGCAGCTTTTTTTTTTGCATAAATAAAAGCTAAAATTTCAATATTGATAGTAATACTATTATATTTGCATTTAAAATAATTCTTATGGAAATTATACTATCAAATATAAAAATGCAGGTAAATGAAAAGATCTATGTAAAAGATCCGGAAACCTCTGCATTAGGAAAAAAGATAATTGAACAAAGCATTCTTCTTATTGATGCTATTGGTTTTGATAATTTCACGTTTAAAAAACTGGGAGAAAAAATAGGGTCAAACGAAAGCTCTATTTATCGCTATTTCGAAAACAAACACAAATTATTAGTATATTTATCTTCATGGTATTGGAGTTGGATCGAATACAAACTGGTGTTTAATACCACAAACATCATTGACAAAAAAGAAAAATTAAAAAAAGCCATTACCATTGTTACCGAAAAAGTAACAGACGATCTTTTTACCGATCACATTAACGAGGCAATTTTAAACAAAATCATAATTGCAGAATTCACCAAAACACTCCATACGAAAGAAGTAGATCAGGAAAACAAAGAGGGCTTTTTTTTAATCTACAAAAGGCTTATTAATCGAATTGTTGCTATTGTAAACGAAGTAAACCCGGATTATCCTTTTGCCAAATCATTAGTTTCAACAATTGTTGAAGGAAGCCTGCACCAGCATTTTCTAACGGATCATTTAAAAACAATCACAGATTGTAATGAAACCGTCACCACTACTGAGTTTTACCTGAACCTTGCAGAAAACGTTTTACGCTAATTATAAAAAAATCAATATGACACCATTAAAACGATTTTACAACTTACTTGCCCTGGATAAAAAAGATATTTACCAAATTTTTTTCTACGCCATTTTTGCAGGATTAATTAGTTTATCACTTCCGCTAGGTATTCAGGCCATTATCGCCTTTATACAATCCGGAAGAGTTAGTGCATCCTGGATTGTATTAATAATACTGGTTGTTGCCGGAGTCGCGCTGGTTGGGATTTTATCCCTGATGCAATTGCGAATTACTGAAAACCTGCAACAAAAGATTTTTGTTCGCGCTTCGTTTGAATTTGCGGCACGGTTACCCAAAATAAAATCGGAGGAATTGTATGGTACCTATCCTCCGGAATTAACGAATCGTTTTTTTGATACTTTAACCATTCAAAAAGGGACTTCAAAATTGTTAACGGACTTTTCGGCGGCTTTACTCCAAATTATTTTTGGACTGATTTTGCTGTCTTTATATCATCCGTACTTTATCGTGTTTGGTCTTTTATTGTTCCTGCTGTTGTACTTTATTTTCAGGTTCTCGTACAGATCAGGATTAGAAACGAGTTTAAAAGAATCCAAATTTAAATACAAAGTTGCCGGCTGGTTACAAGAAATGGCCCGTAATAATTTTAGTTTCAGAAATGCCCTAAACTATGACTTCGCGCTTAAAAAAAACAATTCGATCGTAACAAATTATCTGAATTACAGAGAAAAGCACTTTACTGTTATTCAAAAACAATTTGCCCAACTGATTATTTTCAAAATTATCATCACTGCCAGCTTACTATCTATTGGAGGTTATTTGGTATTGAGTCAGGAAATGAATATAGGACAGTTTGTTGCCGCAGAAATCATTATCTTACTAGTCATTACATCTGTCGAAAAAATCATTTTGGGACTGGAAAGCTTCTATGATGTTTTAACTTCGGTTGAAAAAATAGGACAGGTAACAGATCTGGAATTAGAAGAAAATATAGATTCTGACAGCAATAATCGTTATGCCAACATCACTTTAGAAACTGAAAATTTAAAATTTAAATTCCCGGATTCCCCAACCAACGCCTTAGATGCTATAACGCTTAAAATAGAGCAGGGAGAAAAAATCGTAATTGATGGCGAAAACGGATCCGGAAAAACAACTTTAATTCGGTTATTATCCGGTTTGTTAAAACAAAGTTCGGGCGCTTTTTACATTAACGACGATACTTTCAAAAAAATAGACATCAAACAGTATCGTTCTCAGATTGGAACCATCATTTATAAAGAAACACCGTTTGAAGGAACCATTTTAGAAAACATTACTTTTAATGATCCCTCAATAAGTTCCGAAGATTTAAAATGGGCACTTGACGGCGTTCAGTTAAGTTCATTCATCAAATTATTACCAAAAGGGCTAGACACGCATATTTATCCGGAAGGAAGACAACTATCCTCTTCAAATGCCCGAAAGATTTTATTAGCAAGAAGTATCATTCACAAACCAAAAATACTTTTTTATGAAGATCCAACTGATATTATGGATGAATCTGTTGCGAATGAAATTATCGATTTCCTGACTTCAGAAAAAAACGACTGGACTATTATTGTTTCCTCCAAAAATCCGCATTGGAAAACCAAATCAACACGAAAAATAACGATGCAAAACGGCCAAATCCTGCTTGATCAAAAAACCAATACGCCATGCTAAACATCTCTGACAATAAAACCAAATTACAATCTCTTGATCAATATGAGACGGTAAAAAACCTGGAGAACAGACCCCATTATAAGATTTTAAATAAAATTATAATTGCAACTTCTATTTTAGGAATCATTGCACTTTTCCTGCCCTGGACACAGAATGTTTCGGGTTCAGGATCTGTCACCACCTTAAAACCCAACCAAAGGCCACAATCGATTCAGAGTGTTATTTCTGGGCGAATTGAAAAATGGTATGTACAGGAAGGGGATTTTGTAAAAAAAGGCGACACCATTTTATTTATTTCGGAAATAAAAGAAGATTATATGGATCCTAATTTGGTACAGAATACCAAAAATCAGGTCGACGCCAAGAAAAACTCGCTGGAATCGTATGATGACAAAGTACAGACACTTTCGACTCAGATCCAGGCGATAGAAAATGAAAAAAGGTTAAAACTGGAGCAGGCCAAAAACAAAGTAAGACAATCGCTTTTAAAAATAAAGAGTGACAGTATTGATCTGGTTGCCGCAAAAACACAATTGCGAATTGCCAATACACAATACAATCGTTCGGTACAGCTAAATAAAGAAGGCCTGAAACCACTTACTGATGTCGAAGAAAAGCGTTTAAAACTACAAGATGTCGATGCCAAAATTATTACGCAGGAAAACAAATACCTGACCAGCAAAAACGAATACATCAACGCAAAAGTTGAAATTAACCGAATTTCGGCTGAATACTCCGAAAAAGTTGCCAAAGCAAAAAGCGACCAATTTACAACTCTGAGCAATAAATTTGATACCGAAGCTCAGGTTAGCAAATTAGAAAACCAATACACCAATTACAGTTTAAGAAACGGTATGTATTACATTAAAGCAGCACAAAGCGGTTATATCAACAGGGCATTGCAGGCAGGTTTGGGAGAAACCATAAAAGAAGGAACCCCAATTGCCACCATAATGCCATCACAATACGATATTGCTGTAGAAACTTATGTAAACCCAATCGATTTGCCTTTGATCAAAAAAGGAGCCGAAGTACGCGTATGGTTCGACGGATGGCCAACTATAGTATTTGCAGGCTGGCCTGATATGTCATACGGAACTTTTGGCGGTAAAGTTGTAGCGATAGAAAATTTTATAAGTACTAACGGAAAATACAGAATCTTAATCGCTCCTGACCCTAATGAAGCACATTGGCCAAAACAATTGAGTATTGGTTCCGGTGCGCAAACCATTGCTTTGCTAGATACTGTACCAATCTGGTTTGAAATCTGGAGAACCTTAAACGGATTTCCTCCTAATTATTACAAAACCGGAGAAAAAGAAACTAAAGAGAAAAAATAATGAAACAGATACTTATAGCTTTTCTGTTTTTGGGTTGTACCGCTTTTGGCCAACAAACCATTTCTAAGGAACTTACGTATAATGAGTTTCTTGGATATGTAAAAAAATACCATCCCTTAGTTAAAAATGCAAATCTGGAAATCAGCAAAGCGCAAGCCAACCTGATGATGGCAAGAGGAGGTTTTGACCCAAAAATAGAAGTCGATTTTAGTCAGAAGAAATTTAAGGATAAAGAATACTATTCTATTCTAAACAGCAGTTTTAAAATACCAACCTGGTATGGAATTGAATTAAAAGCAGGATTTGACAATAATGAAGGGGTTTACCTAAATCCTGAAAATACCACTCCAAATCAGGGATTAACTTCGTTTGGAATCAGTGTTCCTGTTGGACAGGGCTTGTTCATCAACCAGAGAATGGCGGATGTTCGAAAAGCAAAAATTCAGATCAAATTAAGTCAGGCCGAAAGAAAACTTCAGGCTGTCAGCATTTTGTATGACGCCTCTCTGGCTTATTTTAACTGGAAGAAGAACTTTGAAGAAATGAAGCTCTATGAAACATACAATAAAAATGCTGAAGTTCGTTTAGAGGGAATCAAATCTTTAATCACGCAGGGCGATAAACCTGCGATAGACAGTATTGAAGCCGGAATTATTGTAAAAAACAGGGCTTTGAGCCTGGAGGATTCCAAATTAAAATTGGCCAAAGCAAAACTGGAATTATCTAATTTTATGTGGCTGGACAACAATATCCCACTGGAACTTTCAGATGAATTAGTACCTGAAGCAGCGCTTGAAACCACATTGCAGGAAACATTAAAAACAAACGATTTATTACAAAGTGATTTTAGTTTAGAAACACATCCAAAACTAAATGCGCTGCAAAATAAAATAGAGATTCTAAATGTAGAAAAGGACCTCAAACAAAACATGTTATTGCCTAAAATCAATGTAGGATACTCCTACCTGGCTGAACCAAGTTACATTGACAAATATCGTTTTGAAGATTATAAAGTAGGCTTAGAATTCTACTTTCCTTTGTTTCTGAGAAAAGAACGCGGAAGCTTAAAGCTGGCAAAATACAAGCTTCAGGAAAGTCAGTTTGCATTGGCTCTTGAAAAAACACAATTGACCAATAAAATAAGTGCGCAAAAAATAGAAATCAATTCGCTTATCAAACAAAAAAAGCTGGCAAAAGATCTGGTCGACAATAACCTCACGATGCTAAATTCTGAAGAACGTCTGTTCACTTTTGGAGAAAGTTCTTTATTCCTGATTAACACCCGAGAGAATAACTTAGTAAGTGCTAAACTGGCATCGATTGCTTTAGAAAACAGATTCTACATTTCCAACTCAGAACTTTTTAAAATCATGGCCAATCCTGATTGATTGAATACCCCTTAAGTGATATAAGTTTCTTTAAATAAGAGCGTAAAAAACGGCAACTTATATTGACTTATATCACTTACAGGGTTTAAACTATATGCTACATTACAAAATAATGATACGTCCATTCAACAGCGTAGATGACAAGGCCAATAAGTCCACCTACTAAAGTTCCGTTGATTCGAATATATTGAAGATCTTTTCCGATTTCCAATTCTAATTTTTCCGAAACCTCTTTACCGTCCCAGCTTTTTACGGTAGAAGAAATCAAATCCCCAATTACTTTTTTATTATTCAGAAGCATCGACAACAAATCGTTTTTAATAAAATTATTGATCTTATCAATCATAATAGTATCTTCTTTAATACCATTCCCAAATGTTTGAATCAATCCCGAAATACTATTTTTAATAGATGATTCATCTCCTTTGTTCAAATCATTTGTGATCGACAATTTTATTTCGTCCCAAATTCCGTTAATGTAATCCTGAACTTCCTTTTTACCCACAAAATTTAAAATCATGTTGTTGATTTTAATTCTCATTTCTTCAGAGTTTTTTACTTTGTCCAGAAAATCATAAACATATTCGTCTATTTTAATCCTGATTTCACTTTGCGGTTTTTTCGCTTCGTCCAGAAACTCCTGCAAACCGTTAAAAATACCTTCTGAAATACTTTTATCCGCAAGGCCAAAACTCAAAAAAGGTGTTGATTGCTTTACTTTTTTTCGAATCAGTTCTTTATTATTACTCAATTCTGTACTCATCACTTCCAGAATATTCGTCAGCAATTGATCTTTTACATTTCCTTTTTGCAAAGGTTCTAAAGCCAGTGCCACCCAATCTCCAAAATTTATGGCCTCGAGTTTTTCTTTAAACTGAACCTGAATAAATCTTTTGATGTCTTCATCTTTTATGGCCTTTAAAACTCCGGGAATAATATTCACCGCTACTAAATTGGCTATTTTATCTGCATTTTCTTCGTGCGAAAGCCAATCTGACGCTTTTGTAGCAAAATTGAATTCTTCCAGTTTAATTTCCAGTTTTTCACGATT
Organism: Flavobacterium sp. FlaQc-48; assembly: GCF_044007335.1. Taxonomy (NCBI): domain Bacteria; kingdom Pseudomonadati; phylum Bacteroidota; class Flavobacteriia; order Flavobacteriales; family Flavobacteriaceae; genus Flavobacterium; species Flavobacterium sp. FlaQc-48. Next base: position 264,703 of record NZ_JBIPCR010000008.1, read on the forward strand.
CAGAAATTCTTCGGAAACAAAATTCCCCAGATTTTCTCCAATCTCATTTTTTTTCGTCGGAATGATCGCAGTATGCCAAATCGGAATTCCCATCGGATGGCGAAATAAAGCCACTACCGCAAACCAGTCAGCGATTCCGCCCACCATTGCCGCTTCACTAAAAGCCTGTAACATTGGGATTTTAAAATAAATGGCAATAATAAAAAGCAATACCGCAACACCCAAAAGTGCCAAAGCATTCCCTTTCATTTTATTTAAAGCTTTTTTCTTGAGTATATTTTCCTGATCTATAGACGTTTCCATAATAAATTTGTTTTAACTATTACTAATTTACGGCTTTTCTGCTAAATAATAAGGGAAAGGCAATGGTTATTCGGTGTGGTTTAGCCCGTCATGCATTTACATTGGGAAGCTGAATTTTCTTTGCGACCGATTAAAAAGAATCTCACCGATTTTAAAGAATCTATAAAATCATTTTAATCTGGGGCAAAAGAAAATATAATTCATGAAATACGTAGCGAAAAAATTTAGACAAAAAATAATATTAAAATTGTACTTTTGCGAACTGAAAATCCGAAATTATGATTATTGTAAAATCACGTGAAGAAATCGAATTAATGCGCGAAAGTGCTTTGATCGTATCTAAAACATTAGGAATGATTGCTTCTGAAATAAAAGAAGGAGTTACCACATTATATTTAGACAAACTAGCTGAAGAATTTATCCGTGATCATGGTGCAGTTCCAAGTTTTTTAGGTCTGTATGATTTTCCGAATTCACTTTGTATGAGCCCAAATTCGCAAGTTGTACACGGAATTCCGAATAATACCCCTTTGAAAAGTGGTGACGTTATCTCGGTAGATTGTGGTGCATTCAAAAATGGATATCACGGCGATCATGCCTATAGTTTTGAAATTGGAGAAGTTGCTCCTGAAGTTAAAAAACTTTTACAGGTAACGAAAGAATCTTTATACGTAGGAATCAGAGAATTTAAAGCCGGAAATCGTGTTGAAGATGTTGGAAATGCGATTCAGAAATACACTGAAGCTCACGGTTACGGAGTAGTTCGTGAATTAGTAGGCCACGGTTTAGGGCAAAAAATGCACGAAGAACCGGAAATGCCAAACTACGGAAAACGCGGTCGCGGAAAACTTTTCATTGAAGGAATGGTCGTAGCAATCGAACCTATGATTAACCTTGGAACAAGAAATATCAAACAACACAAAGACGGCTGGACGATTACAACAGCTGACGGAAAAGCCAGTGCACATTTTGAACATGATGTGGCATTAATAGACGGAAAACCAGAAATCTTATCAACTTTTCAATACATCTACAAAGCTTTAGGAATCGAAAGCAATGAAGAAGATGAATTCAGAAAAGTGCCGCTAGTTTTATAATAAAATAAAAAATCCCGAATAAAACCCTGTGAAAAAATTATTCAAGTTCGTACTTAATACAATACCTCGTCCATTATTAATTCGCCTGAGTTATGTGGCCCGACCAGTTTTAGCACTTTCATTAAAAGGAACTAAATATACTGATCCGATTGATGGAAGAAGTTTTAAATCATTTTTGCCTTACGGATATGGAAAACAACGCAACAATGTACTTTCGCCAAGCACACTTTCACTAGAAAGACATCGTTTACTTTGGTTGTATCTAAACGATCAGACTGATTTTTTTACAGCTCCTAAAAAAGTACTTCACTTTGCTCCGGAACAAGCTTTTTACAAAAGATTCCGCAAGCAAAAGAATCTTGACTACACGACAACAGATTTGTTTTCGCCTTTGGCAGATGTAAAAGCAGATATTTGTAATTTGCCTTTTAAAGACAATGAATACGATGTGATTTTATGCAATCACGTTTTAGAACATATTCCGGACGATACAAAAGCCATGCAGGAATTATTTCGCGTTTTAAAACCGGGCGGAATGGCGATTCTTCAAATTCCACAGGATTTATCAAGAGCAGTTACATTTGCTGATGATTCGATTACAGACCAGAAAGAACGTGCAAAAATATTTGGTCAATACGATCACGTTCGTATTTATGGCCGCGATTATTTTGACAAACTTAGAAGCATTGGCTTTATCGTAATCGAGGAAGATTACACCAATAAAATAGCTCCTGAAATGGTAGAAAAATATTGTCTGGCAAAAGGAGAAATTATTCCACTTTGCTTTAAACCTGAAAACCAAAACAATTAGTTTTTTTTCACCCTATAAGTGATATAAGTTCATTTTAAAAAGTTTTCAGAATAGTACTATTTTGAAAACTTTTTAATTTTAAAACATTTTCCCAATTACAACCCAACCAAAACCCTACTCTTGGAACCTTCAAAATCCTTTCAATTTTGTTTTGACATCAGTTTAGAAAAAAACCTGAATGTTCATATCCCAACCGCTTACATCGTTGAAGATGCCAACGACATTAAATATTTAAATAAAAAAGCAAGCACTGATGTACTGGAAAGTTTTGGAATTGTTACTGAAAATTTAGATTCCAATACCAAAAAAATACTGACCGTTTGCGAATCTTTAAAACCTGACTTTATTTTTAAAAAATTTAGTACAAAAATCAAGTCGGCAAAAACAATTGCGGATTTACAAAAAGATTCCAAAATTGATTTTGCTATTCGTCAGCATTTAAAATTAAACCTGGGTGCTTTCTACAGTCTGATTGTACAGGAACAGTTTCCGTTATCTATTGATATGGGAGCCGAAAAAGACTTTTATCGTTCCAGAGTCGATATCAATCCACTTTATTTTGAGCCTCAAATTCAATTTAACAAACATCCTGAAGGCATTACGTATACTTTATCCCTGAAAGAAAACGAGACCGTTTTTTTACCCATGAACAATAAGGTAGACATTCTTTTGGATGAACCGGGCTGGCTTATCACCAACAAAAAATTAGGGCAGCTAAAAGATCTGAATGCCAAAAAACTTCAGCCGTTTTTAAAGAAAAAATCAATCGAAATACCGTCAAGATTGGTGGATGATTATTTTAAGAATTTCATTCCTGAAATAGCCAAAAAAATCGATATTGATGCCACTGGTTTTGAAATTGAACTTCGGGATCAAATTATTTCGTGCACGATTCAGCCTGTTTATGATTTCTTTAAAAACTGTTACTATCTCAACCTTTTTTTTGATTATAACGGATATATTTTTGATGTTAGTAAAACTAAAAAAACACATTCGTTTGTTGATTTTAGTATTGCCAATGAACCCCGAATAATTCAGTTTAAACGAAGTCCTGATGAAACATTATACACTAATAAATTACTCGAAATTGGTTTAATAAAAATCAAAAATGAATTATTTGGATGGAATCCGGATGCCGAAATCACTGATCCTTACAGCAATATTCAATGGGTTATTGATCATAAAGAAAAACTTGAAAACCTGGGCTTTGCCATTCAGAACCTGAAACTGGAAAGCAAAGAAATCATTACAGAAAACCATACTATCGCGGCTTCCAAAGAAGAGACAAAAGAAGATTGGTTCGACATTAAAATCATCATTTCGATTGGGACTTATACGATTAATTTCAGCGAAATTATCCCCAATATAAAAAGCAAAGAAAGGCTGTTTTTACTGCCTGACGGAAACTACTTTCTGATCCCTTTAGAATGGCTTAGTAAATATAGTTCACTGGCAAAACTAGCCAAAACAGAACATGGAAATCTGCTTTTACGTAAAAGTAATTTTGCTGCTTTGGATGTGATTCCGGAAATCAAAATTGATGTAATCCATCAGGCCGAATATACACCTTCTGATGTCTTGAAAGCAACTTTAAGACCCTATCAAATTGAAGGTGTAAAATGGCTTTTAGGTCATTTTAATTCTAATTTAGGGGCTTGTCTGGCTGATGACATGGGGCTTGGAAAGACTTTACAAACCTTAGCGGTCCTGGTTGCGGTACAGGAACAATTAGGCTATACGGCTAAAACCACCAATTTTGATTTGTTTCAAAACGAAACTGTTGTCGAAAGAGAACCTTTAAATACGCTGATTGTTTTACCTTCTTCATTGGTTTTTAACTGGTACAATGAAGCTGTAAAATTTACACCGCATTTTTCAAAAATGCAATATGTGGGTAACGACCGAAAATTATTAGCAGGCAGATTAGAATCATCAGATCTGATTTTTACCAGCTACAGCATCATTCATCGCGATATTTCAATTTTAGAAAAATACAATTTCCGTTATTTAATTCTGGACGAAAGTCAATACATTAAAAACAAAAATTCTAAAATTTTTAAAGCGATTAATAAAATTAATACCGCTCATAAAATTGCCCTGAGCGGTACACCTATCGAAAATTCACTGGACGATTTATGGTCGCAAATGCAATTTATAAATCCGGATATTTTGGGCACTTACGATTTTTTTGCAGCAAATTTTAAAATCCCAATTGAGAAAAAGCAGGACGAGAATAGTTTAGCAGAACTAAAAAACCTCATCCAGCCTTATATTTTAAGAAGAACCAAAGAACAGGTATTAAAGGATTTACCCGAATTAACGGAACAGATTTATTATTGCAATATGGATCCTGAACAGGAAAAACTATATGAAAAAGAAAAATCAAAAGCCCGTAATTTTTTACTGAAAACAGATGGATCCAGCCCGGACAAGATTAGCATTATCAATACGCTGATGAAATTAAGGCAACTGAGCAATCATCCCAAAATGGTCGATCAGGAATCAGAAGTAGATTCCGGAAAATATATTGCAGTTACTAATTACCTGAAAAATCTCGTAAAAGGGAAACAAAAAACCATCATTTTTAGTTCGTTTGTTACCAATTTGAGTTTTTACACGACCTGGTGCAAAGAAAACAAAATAGAGTTCTGTGAGATTACAGGTGAAACTCCTGCCGCAAAAAGAGAACATCAGGTAAAGAAGTTTCAGGAAAAAGAGCATCCTTTGTTATTTTTTATTTCGCTTAAAGCAGGAGGCGTTGGTTTAAATATTACCAAAGCTTCTTATGTTTTGTTTTTAGATCCGTGGTGGAATCCTTTTGCTGAAAAACAAGGAGTTGGAAGAGCACACCGAATTGGTCAATTGAATAAAGTAAACGTGATCAGGTTTATTTCGAAAAATACGGTAGAAGAAAAAATAATCAAATTACAGGAGAACAAAAAGCTGTTATCTGACTCTCTTTTAGAAGAAAGTTATATTAACGACGAGATCGAAACTAATTTAGAATACATTTTGGGTTCTTAACCAATTGTTTTCAAAACCAATAAGCAGGCATCCTGTTACATTATATAAATTGTTATATTTACAATCTTAGAATGTAATATGATGTCAAAATTTTTGTTTTATAATCTTCTGCTGATTTTCATTTTTACTTCGGCAACAGCCCAGGAAGTACAAACCGAAACAGATCCTCCATATAATATTAAAACCGTTTCTTTTGTTCAAAATGGCGGAAATGTTGTTCCGATATTTGAGTTGGGTGATACTTTCGAATTTCAGTTTGATGATTTGTTTGGCAATGAAGCCAACTATTATTTTGATATTACGCATTGTGATTACAACTGGAAAGCAACTGATATTCCGAAAACAGATTATATACGCGGGTTTGACAATCAAAGAATTACAGATTATGTAAATTCATTTAATACGCTTCAGGTTTACTCGCATTACCGACTTGCTTTTCCAAATCAGTTTACAACTCAATTACGGATTTCAGGAAACTATATCCTAAAAATTCTGAATGAAGACAAAGAAGTTGTTTTTTCAAGAAAATTCATTTTATACGAAAATCATTGTACTGTAGGCGCTCAGGTAAAACGCAGCCGCAACCTCAGCAATATTGATTATAAACAAAATCTGGATTTTTCGATCCTTTCAAACGACATTGCTTTTCAGACTCCTTTACAAAATGTAAAAGTGCTTTTATTGCAAAACGGTAATTTTAATACTGCCATTAAAAACATTCCTCCGCAATATACAATCGGAAACCAGCTCGTTTACAAATACGATAAGGAAACTCAGTTTTGGGGCGGAAATGAATTCTTATATTTTGAAAACAAAGACATTCGTGCCGCAAGCAACAATGTAGGAAGGGTAGGTTCAAATAATGATATTTACAATGCCTATTTGTTCACAAACCGGGCAAGAGCCAATCAAATTTATACCAATAATCAGGATGTAAACGGAAATTTCGTCGTGAAAAACATCAATGCTTCAAACAACGAAATTGAAGCTGATTATGCCTGGGTTTATTTTAGTTTGTCTGCCCCTACTTTCAGATCATCCTCTCAGGACATTTACGTTACCGGAATGTTTAACAATTATAGTTTATCGCCTGAATATAAAATGGATTATAATACGGATAAAGGTGTCTTTGAAAAAGCAGTAATGATCAAGCAAGGTTTTACTAATTTTCAATATACTATCGCTGATAAAAAAGGGGTTATTGATTACGAAAATGCTATTGACGGAAACTTTTATCAAACTGAAAATGAATACACCATTCTGGTTTATTACAAAGAAAGTACGGATCGTTACCAGAGAGTAATAGGAAAAGGAAATGCAAACTCCATAAACATCATAAATTAAAACATTGTTAAGGTTTTAGATTCAATCATTTTTTTTTGTAGATTTGCCGCTATAACGCACACATATATACTACTTTAGTATGGTTTCTCAGATTACAAGAGGCATAAAAATATCTGTTTTGACTAGTTTTGAAGGTACTTACTTCAAGAACTACAAGATCCACTTTGCTTTTAGTTATGTAGTTACAATCGAAAATCACAGCAAAGATTCTGTACAATTGACTTCACGTCACTGGGATATTTTTGATTCTTTAAATGATTTAGAAGTTGTAGACGGAGAAGGCGTAATTGGTAAAAAACCGGTTTTAAAACCCGGTGAAAATCACACTTACAGTTCAGGCTGTTTGCTTTCGTCTCCTTATGGTGCGATGAAAGGTTATTTTAACATGATCAATTTTACCACGACCAAAACATTCAAAGTAATTGTTCCTACTTTTAGAATGTGTGCTCCTTTTGCTTTAAATTAATTCACGGCAACTTCCATTACTTCTTCTTTTGTAATCACATATACTTTGTCATTTTCTGTTGGGATTACATACGAGTTACCGGTAAATTCTCCAAAAGCGGGAAAGATCAATTGATTTGGCTTTCGAAAGAAACAAGCTAAACTTAAAAACTGCCTGCCCATTCCTCTTAATTGTATTCCCGGATGAAGGTGTCCGCAAAAATTAAAATAACCTTCTTCTTCTGTTGGATGATGTGTCAATAAAAAATTATCAATTACCAATTCGCTATAGATTTCTACATTCAAATCTGCATAATATTCTTTGGAGATAATATCGTGATTGCCTTCTACCAAAATTATTTTCTGTGTATGTTGTTGGCTCCATTCCACAAAAAAATCCCATTCTTTATTCATTTTACTATGAAACAAATCACCCAAAAAAACAATAGTTTCCGGTGTGAATACATCCAACACCGTATCTAATCTAATAAAGTTTTCAAAAATAGCATCTTTAGGAATTCCTATTCCGTGTTTCCTGAAATGCGCCACTTTTCCTAAATGGACATCCGAAATTAAAAGTATCTTTTTTTCCTGCCAAAAAGCAGCACCGGATTGATGCAATATAAAGTTTTGGTTGTGTATTACTATTTTCATCTTTAAATCTAAAACCCTTTTTTATAAAATCAAAATTATTTTAAATAACTGGCGGTCATTTTGCGTATTCTTTCCTGCAATGTTTCGCTTGAAAGTTTTTCCCGAAGCCGGTCGGTAATTATAGGAAAGCTAAATGGGGTTGGTTTCTTACATTGTTTCCAAACAATTGTCTGGCTGTTAATCCTTTCCAGTGCCTGAATCAGACGTCCTTCTTCTAACTGATGCTCGAATGTTTCGGTAAAAGCCTGCTGCAATAATAAATTATCCGGTTCATAATCCCTAAAAACTTCAAAAAGCAATTGCGAACCACTTTGCAAATGTTTGGTTTTAACCGGTCGTCCGGGCATACCGGTAAAAACTAAACCGGCAATTACGGCAATATCCCTAAATTTCCTTCTTGCCATTTCTGTAGAATTAAGACTTTTTTGCAAATCGTGATGCACATATTCGGTAGAAAACAAATCGTTATCAAAAACAGCTTCCATGTCAATTTCCTGATCCGAAAGCAATTCGAATCCGTAATCATTATAAGCCAGTGAAAAAGTGATGGGAGACAATAAACTGATTCGATACGAAAGCATACTTGCCAAAGCTTCATGTACAAATCGTCCTTCGAACGGATAAAAAACAGCATGAAAACCTTCTCTTGTTTTAAAGGTTTCAATTAAAAACTCGTTGGTGTCAGGCACAATACTTTCTTTTCGCTGTCTTTCAAAAATAGGACGCAAAGCTTTTAATTCGGGCGTTAAATGATCGGTATTTGCGGCATATAATTCTTCTCTCAGTAATTCGCTCATTTGTACAGACAGCGCCATACGTCCTCCCATCCAGCTTACGGTCCGGGAAGCTTTTTTAGGATCGGCTTTTCGCACTAATACCTGCATATTTTTTACACGAAAAAGCTCGAGTCTTTTTCCGGCAAATGTAAATACATCGCCGGGTTGCAGTTTTGAGGCAAACCATTCTTCGATTGTCCCTATATAACCTCCGCTTAAAAATTTAACATTAAGTGCCGCATCGCCCACGATAGTTCCTATTTGCATTCTGTGGTGCATGGCAATAAAGCGACTGTTGATCTTAAAAAGTCCGTCTTCTTCTACTTCTACTTTCTTAAATTCGTCATAGGCTTGCAAGCTCTGGCTTCCGTTTGTGATGAAATTTAAAATCCAGTTCCAGTTTTCTTTGGTAATGTTTTGGTAACAGAATGTTTTTCTCACTTCTTCGAAAATTTCATCCGGAAAAAAACCATCCGAAACGGCTAAGGTATTTAAATATTGTACCAGCACATCCCAACTGTTTAAATACGGAATCCGGTCTTCGACAACAGTTCCCGCCACTGCTTTTTTCAATGCCGAGGCTTCTATTAATTCTATGGCGTGTGTTGCTAAAAAATAAATAACACTTTCTTTTCCGGGCTGATGACCGCTCCTTCCTGCCCTTTGCATAAATCGCGCAACACCTTTTGGGCCACCAATTTGAACAATCGATTCAACGGGTGCAAAATCTACGCCCAGATCCAGGCTCGAAGTACAAACGACGACTTTTAATTCTTCATTCCGAATTGCATTTTCGACCCATTGCCGGGATTCTCTGCTAATGCTTCCGTGATGCATTGCCATATCTCCGGCGAATTCAGGATATTTTTCTAAAATTGCCTGATACCACATTTCGCAGGCTGATCGCACATTGGTAAAAATTAATGTCGTTTTACTTTTTCGGATAATTTTAGCCACCTCATCGATTAAGTGTAAGCCCATGTGCCCGCGCCACGGATAACTGTCCATTTTTTCGGGTAATATCGAAATTACTTTGATCTTTTTGTTGATGTTGGCTTTGATCAGAACAGAATTCTGATAGGCTTCTGAATTCAATCCCAACAATACTTGCTGTGCCAGTTCGAGATTTCCTATGGTCGCAGAAATGCCCCAAATTCTCATTTTTGGCGCGATTGTTTTTAATCGTGAAAGTGCGAGTTCCATTTGAACCCCTCGTTTTGTCCCTAGTAATTCGTGCCATTCGTCGACCACAATGGCTGTACAATTGGCAAAAGTTTTGGCATAATCTTTTGATGCCAAAAGCAATTGTAAACTTTCGGGCGTTGTAACCAGCAAATCTGGCATTTTGGTTTTCTGCTTGGTTCTTTCGCTTTGCGAAGTATCTCCGGAACGGATTCCTACTGTCATTTGTAAATCTAAATCTTCGACGATTCTCTCCGCAGCCTGTTTTATTTCTACAGAAAGTGCCCGTAACGGCGTGATCCAGATGGCTTTTAATCCGGGTTTATGTTTCGTTTTATAATCCGGATTTTTTTTGATGTAGTCGAGAACTATCGGAAACCATAAAGCATAGGTTTTTCCGCTTCCTGTCGGGGCGTTTAATAAACCGTTTTTGCCTTGCAGAAATGCCGTCCAGGTCTGGGTCTGAAACGGAAAAGCTTTCCAGCCCTGATCCTGAAACCAGCTTTCTGCAATGGTGTATAGTTCGTCTCTGTTCATTTTATAATTTTGACTTATGTTCGATAATTAATTCTAACACATAGAAGTATAGATTTCCTGCCTGACAAACTGTTTTTCTATGCATTAAATAAATCCTTTATACATTACCAGCCTCATACAATCATACTTTTTAAATCTTCAATCGAATTGGCTTCGTCTATTTTTTTATCCTGTCGCCATCTCAAAATTCTCGGAAATCGGGTTGCAATTCCGCTTTTATGTCTTTTTGAAAGTGAAATTCCTTCAAACCCAATTTCAAAAACCAATTGCGGCGTGACGCTTCGCACGGGACCAAAACGTTCTAAAGTATTCTTTTTTATAAAATCATCTACTTTTCTGAATTCAGCATCCGTTAAACCGGAATAGGCTTTTGCAAACGTAACAAGCTCTCTTTCTCCTTTTTCATTATTTTGCCAGAGCGCAAAAGTATAATCGGTAAATAAATTCGAGCGTCTTCCGTGTCCGCGCATGGCATAAGTTAAAACAGCATCAATTACCAAAGGTTCTATTTTCCATTTCCACCAATCGCCTTTTTTTCTTCCTACCTGATAAGGTGAAGTATTTCTTTTTAACATCAGGCCTTCACTTTTCATTTCGCGGGCACGCATTCTTTCGTTTGCCACCTCTTCCCAGGAATGTAATGAAACCCTTTCTGAAAGCTGAAAAGAAGTTGTTTGATCTTTAATCTGATTGTATAAAGCTTCCAGTAATATCCTTCTTTCACTATAAGGTAAATTCCGAATATCTTTTCCTTCCCATTCTAAAATATCGTAAGCTTTTAAGATCACAGGAACTTTTTCCAGCAAATTTGCCGATATCGTTTTGCGTCCAATTCGGGCTTGTAAATCATTAAACGTTCCGATTTCATTTTCGGGAAAAGCTAAAATCTCCGCATCTATAACAGTTCCGTCCGGAATAAGTCCAACAAAGGATTTAAACTCTGGATATTTATCCGTCACCAGCTCCTCGCCTCTGGACCAGACATAAATTTCATCATCGCGGATAATGGTTTGTGAGCGAATGCCGTCCCATTTATGTTCGATTGACCAGTCTTCGGGATTTCCTAAATCTTCTACTTCTCCTTCAATTGGGTACGCCAGATAAAACGGATAGGGTTTTGATAAATAATCACTGCTTTTTTCATCCAGAATCAATTCCTGAAACGTGATCGTATTCGGATCCCAGTTTCCCATTAATTTATAGGCTAAGGCATCTTCATCGACATTTTCTGCCTTTGATAAAGCCCTTGTCATTAATTTTTGGCTTACGCCGATTCTAAAGCTTCCGGTAATTAATTTGGTAAAAACAAAACGTTCGTAATAATTTAAGGCCACCCAGTTTTCATGCAAGTATTCTTTTTTCTCCGCATCGGTTTTCTTTTTTAAAGCGATGATTTCCTGTAGAAACTCAGTTAAGCTTTTATCAGAATGTTCTTTTGTAGTGGGAATAATCAAGGCGATAGTTTCTGCTAAATCACCCACAATATGATAACTTTCTTCAAACAGCCATAGCGGAATATTAGCCAGTTCATTTGCCCAAATACGCAGTAAAGTAGTATTGACAGGTCTTGACGGACGTCGGTGCGAAAGAATCGCAATCGTCCACACTTTATCTTCCGGCGAAGCATTTTTAAAATACGTCGTTAGCGCATCGACTTTTACGTTGGTTTTATTAGAGCTGTCAAGCGTTTTTATGAGTTGGGCGAAATTTTTCATCTACATCTGCTAATTTTAAACTCGTTGGGCATAATTATCAAACACACAAATACATAGCTTATCTCTCTTATTAAGGTGTTTGTATATGTTACACATTTTTTTGCTGATTTTCCAAATGGCTTAATTTTCAGCAACAATCGAAGTTTCATTTTGATCCGCTTCGGTTTCTTTTTCTTCTTTCTCCATTTCGGCAGTTTCGCCTTCGTATTGTGTTTTTTCGGTTCTGGCATCGTAACCTAATTCTCTTAAGTACTTGGCAAAAATATCCGTATAGCCGTGTGTACAGATTATTCTTTCGGCCCCTGTGGCTTTAACGCTTTCTAATAAAGAATGCCAGTCGCAATGATCGCTTAAAACAAATCCTTTATCGATGGCCCGTCTGCGTCTTGCCCCCCGAAAAGCCATCCAACCGCTCGCTGCGCCCGTTACAAATGGTGTCATTTTTCTGATCCAAATACTTCCGTGTGCGCTGGGCGGTGCAAGAACTATATTGCCTAAAAGTGCTTCTCTTTTTGTTTCTCTTGTAATTAATTCTGTTGGAGGAAAATACACCATGGGCCGTAAAACATTCGTCATGTTTTCGATTGCACCGTGGGTGTAAATTTTACCAATATCAGTATCCAGATATTTTAAAAGCCGTTGTGCTTTTCCTAACGAATAGCCAAAAAGAATTGAAGTTCTGCCTTCGGCTTTGTTTTCTGCCCACCAATTGTTGATTTCAGAAATGACTTCGGCTTGTGGTGTCCAGTTAAAAGCTGGCAATCCAAAAGTACATTCGGTTATAAAAGTGTTGCATTTTACTACTTCATACGGGGTTGAAATTCCGTCATCTTCGGTTTTATAATCTCCTGTAAAAACCCAGACTTCTCCTTTATGTTCTACCCTGATTTGCGAGCTTCCGATAATATGTCCGGCGGGATGCAGTGAAAATTTTACATTGTTGATCACAAAGGTTTCTCCCCACTCTTTTCCGGTCACATTTATTTCTCCTAACCGATGTCTGATGATTGGAATATTGGTAAAATGTGTAATATAATTTTGATGTCCCCAGCGCGAATGATCGGCGTGGCCGTGGGTAATAATCGCATTCTTTACCGGCTTCCAGGGATCGAGATATACATCGGCCTGCCGGCAGTAAATTCCTTTATCATTAAAAGCTAAGAGTGGTATTTTCATAATATTACATTTAAACCCTTCTTTTCAGAATAACCTCAAATTTAAATATTTACACCGATAGTTATTTTACAACCTGACAGGATTAGTTTATTAAATTACAACTTTTTAATAATGTATTGTGATTTAATCAAATTATCATTTGTACTTTTGTATAAAATTAAACAATTCGTAATTTTAAAATATTTTATCCCATGTTAAAAGGATTCTTTCATGTACCAAAAGCGGTAAACGAGCCTGTAAAAAGCTACGCACCGAACTCGCCAGAAAAAGCAGCTGTTCAGGCAGCGTATACCACATTGTGGAATTCTCAAATTGACGTTCCGTTATATATTGGAAGCGAAGAAATCAGAACTGGAAACACCAAAACAATATCAGCTCCGCACGATCACAAACACATCGTTGGAAAGTATCATTTAGCTGAAAAACAACATATCGAAAAGGCAATTGCCAATGCTCTTGAATCAAGAAAAGCATGGGCTAATATGGCATGGGAACAACGTGCTGCTATTTTCTTAAAAGCTGCTGAATTAATTGCCGGACCATACAGAGCACGTATCAACGCTGCTACTATGATTGGACAATCTAAAAATATTCATCAGGCAGAAATTGATGCTTCTTGTGAATTAATCGACTTTTTACGCTACAACGTAGAATTTATGACTCAAATTTACGGAGATCAGCCAAAGTCTGATTCTACAACATGGAATCGTTTAGAGTACAGGCCTCTTGAAGGTTTTATTTATGCGATCACTCCTTTTAACTTTACTGCTATTGCTGCCAATCTTCCTGCAAGTGCTGCTATGATGGGGAATGTTGTGGTTTGGAAACCAAGCGACAGCCAGGTTTTCTCTGCAAAAATCATTATCGATGTTTTCAAAGAAGCAGGTGTTCCTGATGGCGTTATTAACGTTGTTTTTGGAGATGCTTTAATGATTACAGATACTGTTTTGGCAAGCCGCGATTTCGCAGGAGTTCACTTTACAGGATCAACTCATGTATTTAAAGATATCTGGGCTAAAATTGGTGCAAACATCCACCACTACAAAACTTACCCAAGAATCGTTGGAGAAACTGGTGGTAAAGATTTTATCATTGCACACCCAAGCGCTAATGTAAAACAAGTGGCTACAGGAATTACCCGTGGTGCATTTGAATTCCAGGGTCAAAAATGTTCTGCAGCTTCAAGAGCTTATGTTCCGCAAAGTTTATGGCCAGCTGTAAAAGAACAATTAATTGCTGATGTAAAATCGATGAAAATGGGTTCTCCGGAAGATTTTGGAAACTTTATTACGGCAGTTATCCACGAAGGTTCATTTGATAAATTGGCTGGTTTTATTGATCAGGCGAAAAAAGATGCTGACGCTGAAATTATAGCAGGTGGAAACTACGATAAATCTGTTGGATATTTTATTGAGCCAACAATTATCGTAACTACAAACCCTAAATATACTACCATGGAAACCGAATTATTCGGACCGGTAATCACTATTTATGTGTACGAAGACGCAAAATGGGAAGAGACTTTAGAATTAGTAGATACTACTTCTGAATATGCTTTGACAGGTGCTGTATTTAGCCAGGATCGTTATGCTATTGAAGTAGCAACTACGAAATTACAAAATGCTGCCGGTAACTTCTACATCAACGATAAACCAACAGGGGCCGTTGTAGGAATGCAGCCTTTTGGTGGGGCAAGAGCTTCAGGAACCAACGATAAAGCAGGTTCTGCATTGAACTTATTACGTTGGGCTTCTCCGAGAACGATTAAAGAAACTTTTGTAACTCCGGAAGATTACAGATATCCGTTTTTAGGATAATACTGTTTCAGGTTAGAAACTATATCAATACAAAAAGCCGAATCTTTTCATTAAGATTCGGCTTTTTTATTGTCGTTTTATTTCCAAATTGGAATTTTTATAAAACTGTCATTGTACCATTTTACTTTTAATGGTTCTTTGGCATCTTTGATCGTTTCTTCGATGACTTCTTTTCCCGTTCCGTAATTCAGTTCTGAAAAAGGATTTTTATTTACATTTATTACAACAACTAATCGGCTTCCTTTACTTAATTGTTTACTGACCAAATGTGTATTCGAAAAAGGAATCGATTCTATTTGATTAGGTTTCAGTAGATTTCTTTTTGTAATGTCTTTGGCATAACTCGCACGGCCTACAAAATAAGACAGATGAAAGTATTCTCCATTGGGCATTACTTCATATAAAGTAATGCCTATATCCAAATCTTTTTTATTGATGCCTGCTTTTATTTCACCTAAAAATGATCCGTTAACCAATATCGGCTCTTTCAGCGGATCACTTATAAAAACATAGCCATTCGTTGTATCAATTTCTTTTCTGATAATAGGATCAGGATAGTAATCGTTATTTTGCAATTGTCTGTTAACAAAATCGATATCTTGTGACAGATAGCTTTTTTTAATTGGCTTTTTAGGATTTAAGGAATAATATTTTCCTGATTTTTTATCTGTTAGATAAAACTTTAGAAAACCGTTATTCATTTTATCAATAGATGGCGCACTTCTCCACTCATTGGCTCCCATTACCTCGTAATTAATTTTATCTTTTAGCATTGCTGGTTTCTGTCCGTTTTTTAGGACATAATCAAACCATTGATACGTTATTTTTTTAATATTGATTATGGCAGTTGAATCAACTTTATAGTCATACAAATTAAGTTCGCCGCCCACCTGAGTTCCAAAATGTCCGTACGGACCAATAATAACATATACCGGAGTTTGTGGATTGTATTTTTGCATTTCTCTTACATAATACAAACCTGAATTTTGAGAATCGTTATAATAGCCGTCAAAAGCTAATACAGGGATCTTTATCTTAGTAAACTCTTTTTTGTATGGCGCCATTTTCTGCCAATACTCATCAAATGCAGGATGCCTGATCCATCTTTGAAAAAGTCTGTTCGGGCTGCCATCAATGCTGTCCATTTTCTTATAGGCTACTCCGGTTTCCCACCATTTAAATTGCATTTTTCTAAATCGTTGCCTGTCATTTCCGGAAACTGTATCCAGGTATTTATTATTTCCAACATAAAACGACCATTCATAATTGGGATTTACAAAAACGTTATTTTCCATTGGCAAGCCCATTCCGGGCCTGTTGGCTACATAAGGAACAATCGTTTTAAGTGCCGGATGCATTTTTTTGCAGGCTGCCCATTGTGTAAATCCATTATAACTGCCGCCATACATCGCTACACTTCCGTTACACCATTCTTGTTTACTGACCCAGTCAATGACATCGTAAGCATCACTGGCTTCATTTTCATAAGGAAATATTTCATCTGTACTAAATCGTTTGCCTCGCGAATAGGCTATGACACCAATATAATCTTGATCCGCTGCTTCTTTTAAGGATTTGATATCTCTTCCTTTATCTCTCACATAAATAGTATATTGTAATATGACCGGTTTTAGAATCGAGATTCCTTTTTTTCGCACCACCATTGCCGATATAAAAGCACCATCCCGTGTTTTAATCATTACACTATCCTGAATATCATAAGCACTTTTTAAGTCTTCTGATTTTGCTATACGTGTTTGCTGAGAAAATGTATTTGATATCATTGAGATAAGAAATACAAAATTTAAAATGGTTTTCATTGAATAGTTTTATAAGAAGCTTTATTTAAAGCTTTGTTGTTGATAATAAGCATGTTTCATTAAATATCAAGCATACCGGTCTGCAACTAATAGAATTAGCTGTATGCAATAAAAATAATATTGAATTGATGAATTAAATCCCGTTCCTGTTTTTGAACTTAACTGATTGACGGTTTGATACTTCTAGTAGTTCTCCGGTTTTTAGTTTTACTTCTAATCTACCGCTAACTGTTGTGTTTACTTCCCGGATGTATTTTATATTTATAATTTCGGTTCTGTTTATTCTAAAAAAAACATTCCCGTCCAGCATTTCTTCCCATTGGCGGAGAGATCTTCGTTGTAATGCTTTTTTGTCCTGAAAAAAAAGTCTGGTGTAATTTTCAAGTGATTCGATTAAATAAATTTCATCTAATTGAATAAAAAATCGTTTCTCCCCATCTTTAATGAAAATCTTTCGGTCTTGTGCCGGAGCATTATTTAAAGAAGATTTAGATTCAAACGTAGTTCTTATTTTTTCAATGGCTTTCGAAAACCGTTCTTCTCTTATGGGTTTCATAAGATAATCTAAAGCATTTACTTCAAATGCCTGCACGGCATATTGATCATAAGCTGTAATAAAGAGTACCGCCGGTAAAAGATTTAAAGATTCTAATAAATCGAAACCGGATTTTTCAGGCATCTGGATATCTAAAAAAATCAAATCAGGCATTTTCGTCTCAATCAAATCTTTAGCATCATCGGCATTTTCAGCCTCACCTATAACAACAAAGTCTTCGTATGATTTTAATGCCATTTTCAGTTCTTCTCTTGATAAACGCTCATCATCCACTATTATAACTTTTATCTTTTTCATCTTGATGGTAGTAAAAGAGTTGCCACAACCGTTTCATTATCTATCTCTTTGATTTCAAAAGAGGCATTTCCATTATATTGCAATAATAGTCTTTCTTTAAGATTATTTAACCCAATACCTGAGCCTTTAATCTCGTTACTTAGCTTACCCGAATTTTGCACACTGATTTTCATAACATTGTACTCCTCTTCTACTTTTACAGTAATACATCCACCAATTTTTCTTTTTTCAATTCCATGTTTGATAGCATTCTCAACCAGTGACTGAATACTAAAGGGGAGGATTAAATGTTTTGAAACATCTGCAGTTATTTCAATTTTTATCTCCAAACGTTCTTCAAATCGTATTTTTTCTAATTCCAGGTAATCTCTTACCAGATTAATTTCATCATTTAATGGTACTAATCTTCCAATATTACTGTTTAAAGAATTTCTTAGCAGTTCTGACAAAAGGTCAATAGCTCTTCTGGCCGAATTTGGATTCTCCAATACGAGGAATTTTATATTATTCAATGCATTAAAAAAGAAATGCGGATTAAGCTGTGCACTCAGATTATTGAGTTGTGCCTCTTTTATGATCACTGATAATCGGGCATTTTCCTTCACTGTTTGTAATTCAAGTCGCGAATAATGATAAAGATGATACGCCAATATCCAAATAGACATTAGTCTGGTACCTGTGATAAAAATTTGCAATTGTACCGATTGAAAAAAAACCATAAATGAAAGCGGATTGCTTTTCAAAATAAACAAGCGTACTAAATAAAGCTTGCCCACAATTAAAAACATATATACCGTAGCAAGTACCAAAATACCAAACAGCATTTTTGGCACTAACTGTTTTAGGTTCAATTTAGTCCATCCTCTTTTTAACGCAAAATTTCGATAAAGATGTGTCAGCGCAATACCAATAGTAACGTCCAGTATTAAATCTGCTATCCCTATTTTCCAGATAAAATTACCACTAAAAAAAGCAGATAATCCCCAATAGAGAGAAGCAGTAACCCATCCTATAAACTGAATTTGCCAATAGGTCGATATTCTTATAATTGTTTTCAATATAAAAGTTGTTGGTGCTGTAGTAAAGGTATTTCTCTATTAGAGATTGAACAAATAAAAGTACAGGAAAGGAAAATAATAGAGGATGAACGGGTTTCAGGTTTCAGGTTTCAGGTTTCAGGTTTCAGGTTTCAGGTTTCAGGTTTCAGGTTTCAGGTTTCAGGTTTCAGGTTTCAGGTTTCAGGTTTCAGGTTTCAGGTTTCAGGTTTCAGGTT